>DASWUO010000355.1:0-15521 GCA_036401615.1 Bacilli bacterium
AAAAATAAAGCCCTCAGACCGAGGGGAAATGGAAATTACAGATGTGAATAATGAATATATTGCAAGAGGATTACTATCCTATGACATCCTGTCAGGATGGTGGACAGATGCAGGTACACATCACTCCCTTGCCGTAGCCAATACTTTGGTTAGTAACCATAGTTTTGATCTGAATTTCGGAAGGGTAGCCGTTTTAGCGAAGTAAAAGTTTTATTGGAGGGGTAGAGCATTGAAAGTTGTACAAACCAGATTAGATGGGGTTTTCATTATTGAGGTTGATGTCTTTGCAGATGATCGAGGTTTTTTTATGGAAAGTTACAATAAGGTAAAATTCCAAGAGTCTGGTATAAGTCATGATTTCATTCAAGATAATCATTCATTATCCGTTCAGTCAGGAACATTAAGGGGGCTGCATTACCAACTAAGTCCAAAGGCACAAACTAAACTTGTAAGGGCGATATCGGGAGCCATTTATGATGTGGTTGTAGATATTAGGGAAGATTCACATACGTTCGGCCAATGGATCGGTGTGATTTTAAGTGAAGACAATAAGAAACAAATCCTGGTTCCTAAGGGCTTCGCACATGGTTTTTGCACAATAGTTGCTAATACTCAGGTGATCTACAAAGTGGATGAATATTATTCGCCGCAGCATGATCGGGGTATTCTATGGAACGATCAAGATCTTGGTATTCCTTGGCCGTGCTCCAACCCCATGCTTTCAGACAAAGATAAGGCACATCCGCGATTAAAAGATGCAGAGATTAATTATGTGAATAAAGGGGTGCTTTGAAATAAATATATTTGTGACCGGCGGGGCAGGATTTATTGGCAGTAACTTTATAAGATTTATTTTACAAAAGTATAGCCATTATCTAGTTGTTAATTTTGATAAGTTAACTTATGCGGGAAACTTAGAAAATCTAGCAGATATCAAGGAGAATCCAAACTATATCTTTCTGAAAGGAGACATCTGTAACAAGAAGTTAGTGGACTTTATCATAAAGAAATTTAGTATTGATGTGATTGTTAATTTTGCTGCGGAATCGCATGTGGATCGAAGCATTGTTGACCCCAATGTATTTACTATGACTAATATAATGGGGACACAAGTATTACTCAATGCTGCTAAAGAAAACAACATTCATAAATATGTGCAGATTTCTACTGATGAAGTTTATGGTTCTCTTGGAGACACCGGCTATTTTACTGAAAATTCCCCCTTGTCTCCTAACAGTCCTTATTCGGCGAGTAAGGCTGGTGCTGATCTAATGGTAAGAGCCTATCATGAGACCTACGGAATGAATGTTAATATTACACGTTGTTCGAATAACTACGGCCCTTACCACTTTCCGGAAAAGTTAATACCCTTAATGATTTCAAATGCACTCGAGAATAAGCCGCTTCCCGTTTACGGAAATGGATTAAATGTAAGGGATTGGCTGCATGTGACTGATCACGTATCTGCCATTGATTTAGTCATCCATAGAGGCGAGGCAGGGGAAGTCTATAATATAGGCGGACATAATGAACGGCGAAACATTGAAATTGTAGAACTCATCTTAGAGAGCTTAGGTAAATCTAAAAAGTTGATCCAATTTGTTGATGATCGCAAGGGTCATGATATGAGGTATGCAATTGATCCTGCAAAAATTCAGGAATCATTAGGCTGGAAACCTGTTTATACCTTCGAAATGGGGATTAGGGAAACGATTCAATGGTATATTGAAAATCGTTATTGGTGGGAGCAAATTAAATATGGATAGGTTGAAAGTAATTGTAACCGGCGCACAAGGACAACTTGGTGTAGATATGGTTAGATGCTTACAGGGATTGGGATATGAAGTGTATGGCTATGGAAGAAAAGAGCTTGATGTTACTGATTTTGAGCAAGTTAGAACCGAGTTTGAAAAGATTAAACCGGACACTGTAATTCATACAGCGGCGTACACAAAGGTTGATTTGGCTGAGTCCGCACCGGAAGAAGCTTATAGAATCAATGCTTATGGAACAAGGAATGTTGCGGTTGTTTCGGAACAATTAGGAGCTAAGCTAGTGTATATAAGTACAGACTATGTATTCAATGGTTATGCGGGATTATCTAATCATGAGTTCCATCCAACCAATCCTGTTAATGTTTATGGGTGGTCTAAACTGGCAGGAGAGCAATTTGTGCAAAATTTACATACTAAATTTTTTATTGTTCGAACTTCTTGGGTCTATGGCATGCATGGTCATAATTTTGTTAAAACGATGTTGGAGTTGGCGGCGGGGGAAAGGGTGATATCCGTGGTTGCCGATCAAATTGGGAGCCCAACATACACAGTGGACTTGGCAAGCTGCATCTCCAATTTAATAACAACTTCGAAACATGGGATTTATCATGTATCCAACTCAGGGCAATGTTCGTGGTATGAATTTGCAAAAGCCATCTTTGAAATATCCCGCATAGATGTTAATTTAGTTTCTGTTACTACGGAAGATTACCAGAGACCGGCCCAACGTCCGGTTTATTCAGTGCTTGATGCTATGTCATTAAAATTGAATGGGTTTAAGGAATTAAGACATTGGCGCGATGCTTTGGAGCACTTTTTAAATAAGGAAGTGAAAGTAAATGAAGCTGTCGAAGTAATTTGAGCAATTATTGATTTATCAACAAAAAAACTCTAAGAGGTGATTGGATAGTGAAGATCAAGAAGAAGGTTTTAGTTTTAACGTTAGCGGCTAGTTTAGTATTTAGTTCATTTGTTTTCGTATCAATTGGTATTACGGGATTTAATGGAGGTAATGTTGCCGTTGCAGCTACGGTCCCCACACCTTCTGCGGCGTTAATAGCCAAGATGGCTCTGGTTTACAGCATGCTCACACCTGCAGAGAAAAGTGATGTAGACCTTGCTAGATTACAAGTTGCCGGATTATCATTAACAACCATGAATTTTCTAACAGCGCCGGTTTGGAGTCAAATTACTGCGAAGAAAGGCTCAGTAGGGGTTAGTGGTTGTAATAATACTGGTTGTCCTGATGTAACTCCGGACAATATTTCTGAGTTGTTTAGGGAACTGGCACGCATTGGATATAGCGAAGGCAGCCGGGTGGATTACGTAAGAAATATTACTATTACTGCTTCCGCTCCTCTTCGAAATGCAATTCAGCAACTGGGGCAGCTTGGTGGAAAGCCCAATTTAACCTTTGTTGATTTCGTTACTTTTTTCAATGAAGTGGAAAATCGTGTGAAGCCGTTAGTTTTATTTACATCCGAGCAACAATTAAAGCAGTTAATCAATTCTAAAATAAATGAAGTGCTTGGAGAGACAACATCATTCACACTATCAAGTGTATTTCATACCATTGGAATTACCGGTGCCGCGCTTATTCAGGTCAAGGATAATATAGCGATGCATGTAGCAAATCATTCAGCGGCATTTCGGGCTGTTCTAATAGCAAGCGCGCGTGCGGAGATCACTTTTAGCTCAAGTACTAGTAATAACGGCAGAACTTTGAACCCTGTCCTGACAGCGTTAGGGGTTAACATTCCTGCCAGTTTTCTTACTTGGTCTAAAGCTTCCGGGGATTCTTCCATTACGGTTAATAATGGTACAGTAATTCTGGATAACGCGGTTCCGTCCGGCACAGCAAAATCTGCCTTAATACAAGCATTTGTTAATTTACCCGGTACTGGGGTCGATGGTAAACTACTATTCACTGGATCGGTGACTCTAACTTACACTGCGCCGACACCGACACCGACACCGACACCGACACCGACACCGACACCGACACCGACACCGACACCAACAGCAACACCGTCACCTGCACCAACAGCAACACCAAGGCCAGTTGAAAAGATTGTTACTGAGGCAAAAGAAGTATTAAATGATTTGAAAGGGAATTTGCAGAATGCAACAACAGATGAAAAAAAGGGAATTATTTTAGAAGCTAAGAAAGAAGTAGTAAACGCGATAAAAGAACTTTCCACTCAGAACGTTTCAACTGCAATTACTGTAATAGAGGGTAAAGCCACAGCGAAGCTCGAGACCGATGACCTAGTGAAACAATTAAAAACGATAAAAGATGAAACTAAAAAGTTGAATGATACCATGAAAGGAATTGATCCTGAAGCAAGGGATGTAAAAACAGAAATTAAATTGAGTTTTGGCGCTATAAACTCAACTATTACGGAGGTTCCTTTATCGAAAGAATTATTAGCTAGTGCAGCAGCGGAAGGAATCAGCGAGATCACGATTGAAGTAAACGGATTAGCCTTGAGTTTGGATACTTCAGAGTTTTCAGCAGATACATCTCTTACCATTACCGAAGAGACATCTTCTCTTGCTAAGAATGCGACCGATTTACCGGTAGCTTCAAGAGTATACAATTTCGAATTAACAGTGGGCGGTGTACAAATTGAGCAGTTTTCCAAGCCTGTCATCGTTCAATTCCCTGTGGAAGGCGTCGAGAATTTTGATCAAGAATTACTTGTTCTTGCTAAAATTGTGAATGGCAAATTAATCATTTACGGCGGTGTAGTGGTGGATGGCGTCTTAACTATTGAACGGAACTCCTTCTCGTCCTATGTAGTCGTGGAGAATAAAGTAACTTTTAGTGATACCGAAGCAGTGAAGGCATGGGCCGGACGGTTTATTGATGTTGTTGCTGCCAAAGGCATTATTGTGGGCCGGGGTGAGGGCAAGTTTGCACCAACCGCTGATGTAACTCGTGCCGAATTCGCTACAATGCTCGTGAAGACATATGGCTTGGAGAACAACTCATTTACAGAAAACTTTAACGATGTGAATGACGAAGACTGGTTTAAGGGTTATGTAGCGGCAGCCGTTAACAGCGGTATTATTTCGGGGCGTTCCGCAACTATCTTTGATCCTAACGCCAAGATAACCCGTGCCGAGATGGCTGTCATGGCTGCCAATGCCTTAAAGGTTATCCGCGGATTTAAAGCAGTAACCGATGTGAACGCCGCTCTCGAGGGCTTCAAGGATGCTTCATTGATCAACATTTCTCTTAAAGCAGGTGTCGCTTTAGCAGCCAAGGAAGGACTTATGGCAGGTTTCCCTTCCGGCCAATTCGATCCGAATGACAATTCTACCAGAGCGCAAGCCGCTGTTGTGATTTATAGATTGTTATATGCAAATTAAGCATCAAAGAAAAACGTTGAAAACCTGGATGCGCTGGGCCTTATGGGGCTCAGCGGGTTTTCTGGTCCTGCTGCTTACTTGCGCAGGGTTCATATATTATCAGATGAAATCGATCAATCTTGTGGACATTCAAGCCAGACACCGATTTCAAGTTGGGGAGATGGCTTTGCCGGATGAAAAGACCCAGAAACCGGCACACATTCCACCCGTATTAAACAGACCGCTCGATACAGCTAATTCCTATGCAACTAAACCGATCAAAGCACAAGATGCTCTTGACGCCGCCTCTATTCTATTGAATTCCGGCCTCAGCCTGAAGGAAGTTTATTATTTAACAGGACAGGCCACAGATAAGCTGAGTGTTAAGGAAAAACAGAATATACGCGACCTCTTATTATCTAAGCTGACAGCAGAGGAAATAGCTGCCCTTCGGTCTATTACATCTGAATATGGGAAGAATTTAATAATTTTGGATCCTGGTTATCCCATTGAGCTGGTTGGAGTCTACGATGAGAAGGAAAGATCTAAAATAAAGGAGGAATTAGCACAAAGAGATAAATCTGAGGCTTTCCATGGTAAACCCAATAGTTCGTTTCTTCCTGCTTCATCCATGGATACCGGCTCAAATATTAATGCTTCCCCAGCCAAGGATCCCATTGATTCCGATCCGGGATCCATGCCGATTGAAACAGCAGATCAGACAGCTCGAAAAGCGCAAATCAATCAAAAATATACAACCCGAATAACTGCTCTGCAGGCGAGTTGTGAGGCTCGGGTGAACAGGTTGGCAGCAGGGATTGCCGCAGGAATTAAACAGGCTCAAGCCAATAAGGAAGAGATATCCATGGAGACGCTGCAAAATACCTATCTTCATCAGATCTTGTCTGCCGAAGAACACTGCGATCAACAGTTCCAATCCATTTGGGTGGCTGCCCAAAAAGAATATTTATCGGCTGGTCTAGATACGGCAGAGCTGGGCGGGTGGCAAGCGCAGTACAACGCAGCCAAGGAACAGGCACGACGCAAAGGAACCGCACTGCTGTCAGCGTTATAATAGTCTATTGTTTGTAATTCTCATTAAACCATCTGCATATATTATATGAAGCGCACTTATTGGTATACGAAATCTAGCAATTAAAATAGTTGATTACAATCGGAAAGGTGGTGATATAAATGAACAAGAAACTGGGTTTATCTTTACCTTTTGTACTAATCATCAGCTTATTCTTATCACTCGTTGTATTGGGCGCGAATGTTGGGGTTTCCGGTGGAGAGTTGAAATTCGACAGCAATACAGACCCGCTTGAATTAGAAGAAGGGGATGAGGTTGCAACAAGTAATTCGGGAATTTTTCCGGCAGCAGAGTCAACTATTGATGTTAGCACTGCAATTCCAGCTTTAACTGCAGTGGATTATATTCGCCTTGATGATGATCGTGGAACACATGCAGGATGGAGCGTTAAAGTATCTGCAAGCAATTTAACTTCAGCAGCGCTTACAGATCCAACGTCAACTACCTCAGGTACAGTGGTCATAACCATCCCGGTCGCCAGTGTTTTTGCTGTAGTAACCAACAACCTGAATAGACTCAGCGGCAGTTTAAAAGGTGTTTCTGTGCCCTCAGGATCCGCTGCTATAACAACCGGCGGCGTCAATGTGATGAATGCTGTAAGCGGCAGGGGATCCGGAGCCTACAAAGCAAATGTAAACTATACCCTTACATTGCCGAATTATCTGCCACCAGGCTCAACAGTTGTACCATCAGCCCCATCCACTTCATCACTTGATGAATTTGCTGCTGAAGATATCGGCGCAGGGGTTGAAGATCTGGGTCTATTTGCCGGATCCTACTCAACAACGGTAACCTATGCAATTAGTCAAGCTCCATAATAGATATATTGATAAGTGCACTGGCCTCCTTCTTATACAAAAAAGAAGTCCAGTGCACTTTTAATATTTGAACAGGGATGTGCAGCATTTGATTAACTTTTATATACGCCGCATGACATTGATTTCTTCTTTCTTAATATTTCTTATTCCTGGTACCGTAAATGCCGCTGAAGACCAATCGCCATCGGGGGTGATTAATATGAAGAGTGTACCTGAAAATGGAAATGGCTATTTTGTAGTCGAGGGTAGCCCGGGAGAGAGGAAAACCGTTACCGTTAATTTGCGGAATATGTCCGAACAATATCATGCCTCCGCCACCTTGTTTGTTGCCGATGCGGTAACAGCCCAAGGCGGCGGGATGGGTGTGATTACGCCCGAACAAGCCACCCGTAAACAAGCCGGGGGTTGGTTTGCAAACAAAGAGGTAATCGTACAATTCAAACCGGCTGAAAACCAGAATGTGAATTTTAGTTTTACAATTCCCCAAGAAGTACGAGCGGGGGACCACATAGCAAACATCGTGCTTTATAAATTAGTAATGGCTGACCATCCGGAAGAATCGCCAGAGAATAATAAAGCCCAAGTTTTGGTGAATAAAGCTTATTCCCAATCTATTGCTGTACTGATCAAAGTACCCGGAGAGGTGCACCGCGAACTTGTGTTGGAATCCATAGAACCCTTATGGAATGGCTCAAGTTTATTCCTGAATTTAAGGATTTCAAATAAGGGAGACGTTATAGAGAAATCAGAAGGGATCATAGAAATAAGGTCTGACCAAGGGGAAGCGATTTATGAAAGCCAAGGAAAAATGGATTCAATCTATCCCGAAACCTCCGGCATCTATTCTTTTCTTGCTCCCGAAAGCCTCAAAAAAAGTGGGAACTATTCTATACATGTCAACTGGAAATATGCAGATAAAACTACAGTGAATACCGCAGATAAAACATTTTCTTTCAACATAGACACTAAGGACGTCAAGAAGGCCAAGATTTCAGAATTAGCAACATCGCAAAAAGACAAGTCGATTTCTCCGAACGCCATTATCCTTGATCCCAAAGACCTTATGATGTATGCCGCCATCTTAGGGTTGATCATACTAGTCGCCATTTTATTTATTCTCTGGTATTGGCGGCGCCGTAAAGGTCATTCCAAGGGGAAGAGCTAACCCAACCAATCGAAAATAATATGATCCGTGGTTTGATTGAATTGTGGTTTTTGAGCAGGAAAAAGACGGGTGGGATCGATAGTCGGGGTTTGTTTGTAAGCAGGCGGAAAGTCCGGGGCAATGAGGACGGATGCTCCTTTGGGGATCAGGGGAAATATAGCCAGGATATCCAGATTAGTTAATCGAATACAGCCTAACGAGTTATTGGCTTGAATTGAGCTTTCGTCATAGGTCCCATGAATAGCATACCTGCCCATGCCAAGTCCCGCTTCGCCATATATATCGGGATGCCTTCCCAGCGGTTTCAGAACCCGCTCATGAATCGTAAAGTCACCCTCAGGCGTTCGACCCTGCCCTCCAAGCCCAACAGATTTGCTTGAAAGGACAGAGGTTCCGCTGATTACTTTTAAAGAATAATCGTTTTTCGAAATAACGATTTGTATAGGCTGAAAAGGAATTCGCAGCGCACTAAGTTCGTCCGGGGTATTAGGGTAGAACATCGCTGGCATTTCTTCAGCGTACGGATGATAGACCCAACCCCCCTTGCCGTCAAACTGGCTTGCTACATGATTGCTCCCCGATTGCACTTCGTTAGGGATAAAACTCAAATAATTGTCGGGATAATCGCCTATAAGATTCTCAATGTTATCCGGGGGTATTCCTTTTTCATTAATATAGGTTTGCAGGGCCGTTCGGACAAGATTGGACGCTGCATGGATAAGTATAAGTGAGACGTCTTCCGGCTTGCGATACTCGTTGTTATTAAATCGGATTGTGACCGATTGATCGAGAGAAGCATTGTATTGTGCGCTGACAACGGACGCTTCTTTAAGCTTTTCATTGGATAAGGGGACTATTCTCCCAATCAGTGCCGGATTCGATGTCATAATGCCGAATAATTGAATCGTATGGTGGGGATTTTCCTTTCCCATACTGGACGCGCGGGTGTAGAGTATCTTTTCTATTGTATCGCCGGATTCGTCGTACGGCAGATAAATCACATAAGGCACATCCATCGTTTCGTAAATAACTTCCATGCCGACCTTCCCATATTTGACCGAGGACACGGCAGCCCTGATCGTATCAATATTCCATATCCCAATAAGCACCGCCAAGTTCAGCAGAACAAGACAGATAAACAGCGATTTCCCTAAGCGGGAGAAGCTTTTTCCCTGAGGGACGATGGGGCTGGGTTTGTCCATTGGCAATTCGCTGCGGTGGCTTTTGTTTTGGATTTCTTTTATGCCCTCCTTGGCTTTTATATAATAGGGAGAAGTTAAGGAACGGGCCGCTTCTTGATAATGAAATAACGCCCTGGCTGAAGAGCCTGCTTTCTCATATTTCTGGGCGAGCATGAAATGTGCTTCAGGGGATTGGGCATCGGAGTAGCGTAATATTTTCTCATAATATAGTGGATCGTCTTGGTTGAGATAAAGGTTTTTATGAATATGGGTCAGTTTTGTTTTTAAATGGTTTTTAAATCGTGCTTGTCCCGCCCCGTTCATCCCGGAAGAAGACTCCTGCTTCTCATCATCCACAATACTGCAGCCTCCCCTTAAAATAGCCTGTTCTATTTATATGGATTGTCTGCAATAAATATGAATGTTTAATATAGAAAGGTAATAGAGTTTTGAAGGATACATCCAACAAATCAGCACTTGCCGCGGGTGATTCGTCTATACACTTTCCCTGAGCATACATACAATAACGTATCACGGTTGGAGGGGGTGTTCCCACATGTCAGCTATTGGAGGATATGGTTCCAGTATTGGCGGTATCTTGGTTCTTTTCATATTACTTGTAATCATCAGCCGTTCCGGACTTTTTGGTGTATTGTAATTGCATGATTAGAATGTCATAACCCCTTTATACACAGAAGAGAATATGAATATCACTTTCCGCCTTTAGGATAAAGGCGGGCTTTTTCGTGCTTGGCAACGCATCGTTCTAATTGGTGAATATTTGAACATAAATCCAAACAAATCGTTATTTTAAAACATAGTACAAATAATTTAAGCATGTTAGAATGAAGGAAAGGACAATCAGAATGTAAAACGGTGAAGCCATTGAAGGGGATAGAGGGTGACAACCAATGAACATTTTCATACTGGATGACGATGAGAATATTGTTCAGGCCCTGTATAAGATGATCGAGCGAGGCGGATTGCCGCTGGAGAAAACCATGGAAACCTGTTCACCTGTAGAAGCCTTGAGTTTTGTTACGATGCACCGTCCTGATATCATCCTCAGCGACATTCGGATGCCGGGGATGTCCGGCCTTGAATTTATTCATGAGTTAAAAAGAAGAGGCTGCCGCAGTAAAGTTGTGTTTATGAGCGGATATAAAGAGTTTGAGTATGTACAAGAAGCGATACACCTGGGAGCACATGACTATTTGGTGAAGCCTTTTAACGAACAGAAGCTTATAGCCGTATTGACCTCGGTCATGGAAGTGATTGAGCAGGAACGCAAACAAACCTATGAGAAGGAAACCTTGCTGAAAAAAAGCTTGTATCATAGTCTATCCTCTGGTTTTCAATGGGATGATGCTGCAAATAAACAATGGGAAGGCGAGTTGGGCCAACCGGGTTCACTCGTCTATTTCGTGCTTTCCTTCGATCTTCAGATTCCTAAAGAGTGGTCAGCTGGCCAATTAACCCGGATCGAGATAAAGCTTCGGCAGTTGGAAAAAGAGATATTACAGCCGCGCTTTCATTCGTTACTCTTATACGAGGATGTACGTCATCTTGCGGTGATTTATTCTTATAACGACAGCAAACATGAGGATGGTATGGACAGCGGTATTGCCGATTGGGGCATCTTTAAGGATGCTATGGAGAAAGAGCTGGATGTGTCCGTAATGATTGGGATGAGCGACGCCTACAAGTCCATTTTTGAACTGCCCAAAGGGTTTCAAGAAGCGAGGCAAGCAGCGCAAAAAGATTTTTTTGCCGGAAACACGGCCATCGTTAAGGCGAAGCACTATTGTCAGCGCCATTATGCGGAAGACATTACCTTGAGCCAAGTTGCCGAATTTGTTGGATACAACAAAGCTTATTTCTCTTCCTTATTCAAGAAGAATTCCGACGTTCCCTTCTGGGACTACCTGACCCGGATTAGGGTGGACAAGGCAAAGGAGCTGCTTGAAACAAGCGAGTTAAACGTGTATGAGGTAGGTAAGAGGGTAGGATACCACAATCCAAGCCATTTTGGAAAAATGTTCAAAGATGCTGTTGGATTAACTCCGGCCGAATTTAAGTTTAAGATGACGGGTTTTGGAAAATGACAGAAGGGTGTATAGAAGCCTATGGGTAAAATAAAGGTATATATCACGCCAACTACACACTGGGACCGCGAATGGGTCATGCCGTTTGGTCAATTTCAGGTCAGGTTAGTGAATTTGCTGGATAATGTATTGAATATCATGGAAAGCAGTCTGGATTATCGATTCTTGCTTGATGGGCAAGCGATTGCTCTGGAAGATTACCTGGAAATAAAACCTGAACAGAGAGAAAGGATTTCCTCTTTGATGAAACAAAACAAGTTGGTTGCCGGCCCTTGGTATGTATTAGCGGATCAATTCCTTGAAAATGGAGAATCCACTATAAGGAACCTGCTTATTGGAATGGATACGGTTAGACAGTTGGGCGGCAAACCCATGATGTTGGGATATATCCCTGACTCCTTTGGCAGTATTGCTTCCATGCCTATGATTCTTCATGGCTTTAACATTCGTTATACATCGTTCGGTCGTGGAAGGCCCTATTGGAATGGGCAGCTTCCCAAGGTTGAATTTTGGTGGGAAGGACCAGACGGATCCAAGGTGTTGGCAGTAAACCATGGATACGGAAATGGACTATTCTTAAGTTACTTGGATATATGGACCGATATTATGCTGCCTTCTTCCTTTCAACCTGATCCGGATGTGGTATTAAGCCGCTTTTTAGAAGAATCCAAAGAGCAGCAAGAACAAGCCGCCACGGCTAACCTCTATTTCTCTGTTGGTGTTGATCATATGGAACCAAGGCAATCCCTGCCGGAACTGGTGAAGTACATTAATGAGCATCAGGATGAGTATGAACTGGTTTACGGGATGCCTGAAGACTATCTGGAGGCTGTAAGGCAAGATGCCGGGGATCTGTCTAGTTACATTGGAGAGATGCGCGGTTCGGATGAAAAGCCTATGGATTTGGTGGGTACGCTGTCTTCCTATATTCCCTTGAAACAGGAGAATGATGCCTGTGAACTTCTGCTTCAACGGGTAGTAGAGCCCTTATGGGCTATGGTTTCAAGCTTGACCGGAATAGAAAATCCTAAAGGGCATCTGCTTAAAATGTGGAAACTGCTTCTGGCTAACCACCCGCACGATTCCATATGCGGATGCAGTGTTGACCAGGTGCATAAAGATATGCAGAACAGGTACGAGCAAATTCATAGTATCAGTGATTACCTTATCAAGGATGGGCTTCATCATTTGTTGTCAAACATAAACACAACCTTTACTGACGGAAATGCTATCGCATTAACCGTAGTTAACCCGTTGGGAAGAACACATTCCGGGCCTGTGAGAGGTTTGGTAAGAGTACCAAAAAGATTTAAGTTTTCGGAGTATTCCCTGGTAGATTCCACGGGAAAAACAATTCCTTCAAAGGTTCTTCATAGGAAGGATAAGAATAAGGATCTGGAAAGTGTTTATATGACTAACGTTCAGTTGGATGAATTGCTTTCCAAGGATTCCAATGAGGAGAGGCATGAAACCCAGGTGTTCACTGTACTGGAAGTGGATTTTATGGCGGAAGATGTTCCTGAAATGGGATATAAGACCTTCTGGCTCAAGCCATGTTCTTCCGAAAAAGGTGCTATGTCCGGTGTAAAGCTCTGTGAAAGTGGAATGGAAAATAATGATATCAAGGTTAGTTTTAATGGTGATGGATCATTTAATATGCTTAATAAACGTACAGGACATATATTTAATAACCTGAATTACTTTGTTGACCGTGAAGAAACCGGAAACTTATACGATCACCATGAATTTACCGTTCCGGAGGAATTTGATTCCAGGGACTGTATAGTAAATTGGCAGGTGTACGAACAGGAAACATACCGCATCAAATACAAAGCTGTTATACCGTGGGAACTGCCCCAAGCTGTTGAGACAGATAAACGCTCTAAAACGGTCAAAGCTATGCAAATCACTATGTATGCCACTTTATATGCAAATACGGACCGGCTTGAAATCGCAGTAGAGTTGGATAATGAATGTAAAGATCACTGCCTGCGCGTGGCATTTGAAACGGGTTTGCGTACTCAAACGGTCTCAGCCTATGACCATTTTAATGTAATAGAGAGGAATGTCAGGGCTTCGAGTGGTGAATGGAGAGACGAGCCATTCCAGGAATTCATTGATGTTTCGGACGGGATGAATGGCCTTTGTATTTCAACCAGGGGACTTCCTGCTTACGAAACGGTAAGGGGAGAAACCGGAACACGCGTATTCCTCACCTTATTAAGGTCGGCAGGAAGGCTGGGGCCGGCAGCTGGTGCGGATTATGCCGCTCCGGGAGGACAGTGCCAGGGACCACACCGTTTCGAATATGCCATATTTCCTCATGAAGGAAACTGGATGAAAGGAGATTGCCTGAACAAGGCGGTCGATTACAGGATCCCCTTATTGATGGAGGCCGACCTTCAGCATGAAGGAAAGCTGCCTTCAACGGGTTCATTCCTATCCGTAAGCTCCAATAAGGAAAACCACCCTCATATCAGCTGTCTTAAGCAAGCTGAAGATGGCAGCGGATGGATCTTAAGGCTATGGAATCCCGGCGATATGGATCAGATTCGTTTAAAGAGTGATTTTAAGATGAAAGACATCAAGTTGGCGAATCTGGATGAAAGTACTAAGCACCCTCTTAATCTTATAGAGGATATTATATCCTTGCCAGCCCGAGGACTGACTACGATCAGGATACATATCGAGGGTGCATATGGGCGATAAATTCCAAACTAGAAAAAGGGGATCCCAAATGGAACAGCATAAATTTTACGCGGACGGCAGACCCGCCGAAACGGTCAGTATTCATGCAGACGGGGTGTCGCATCCAGATATTGAACGCATTATATCCATCATGAAACGGCGAATGGAAGAACGCTGCACTTTATTAAAGGTAATGGACAGGAATGGAGCGATCGATATTTCGCTTTCTGTTCAAAGGGGATTGGGAGAGGAAGGATTTCGGATTGAGGATGGAACAAGAGGTTTCATTCGCATCACCGGAAATGACCGCCGGGGTTTACTTTATGGGGTGGGGAAATTCCTCCACACCTCAATATATACACATGAAGGTTTCATCCCGTCATCCTGGCGGGGTGTCTCGGTTCCCAGAGGAATGGTTAGGGGCATGTACCTTGCCAGCCACTTTTTCAACTGGTATCATGTTGCCCCTGAAGTAGAAGTGATCCGTTATCTTGAGGACTTGGCACTATGGGGGGTGAATGCCATTGCCCTAGTATTCCCAGTTATAAACCTGTTCGGGTGGGATGACCCCGAGACCGGCAAAAGTATAGATCAGCTAAAAAAAATGTACAAGGCTGCTAAGAAGCTTCATCTTGACGTTGGGATGGTAGTTGTGCCCAATCAGGATTTTAAGAGTCCGAAGGAGCAATTCAAAGCGGTTCCCAATCCCGATCCTCTGGGCAGGAGAGGCAACCACGGCAACAATATTTGCCCGAATATTCCTGGAGCCGGGGAATATATCCTTGGCAACATGGCAGAGATGTTTAACAGGTTCAAGGATATTGAACTCGATTATCTATGTGTTTGGCCGTACGATGAAGGCGGCTGTGCTTGTGATCCATGTTTCCCGTGGGGTGCAAACGGATTCTTAAAGATTTCGAGGGATGTTGTTGAAACGGCTCGAACAGTCTTTCCAAATATCAAAGTGATCGTTTCAACGTGGATGTTTGATACACCCATTGAAGAAGAATGGGCGGGGCTTTCGAAAGCACTGAAAGAACAGAGCGGTTGGGTGGACTCTATACTCGCCGATTCACACGAGGATTTCCCTCCCTATCCTTTAAAACACGGTGTTCCGGGAAATCTGCCGCTGCTTAATTTTCCCGAGATCAGCATGTGGGGTCTTTCTCCGTGGGGCGGCTACGGTGCAAATCCGCTTCCAAAGAGATTCCAAGCGTTATGGAACCAAGTGAAGCATGTCGTCACCGGTGGATTCCCATATTCCGAAGGAATTTACGAAGATATAAACAAAGTGGTGATAAGCCGCTTTTATTGGGATGCCGACTATACGGAGGAACAGACC
>DASWUO010000356.1:0-2475 GCA_036401615.1 Bacilli bacterium
TCTTGTTGCTATGAGAAAAACAAGTTATTAAAGGGGATAAGTACAAATGATGCAACTTGATAAGTTGAACCACATTGAAATAATGCGTGAAAATACTATAAGAGAATATAAATTTAATTCAAACCCGGCTGCGCCTAAACCCCCTTTAAGAAATCGCCAACTACACGGAGGAAAAATTAAAACGGAATTTGAAAACACAAACAATTTAATTAACTCACAACGAGCGATAGTGGG
Organism: Bacilli bacterium; assembly: GCA_036401615.1. Taxonomy (GTDB): domain Bacteria; phylum Bacillota; class Bacilli; order Paenibacillales; family DASWUO01; genus DASWUO01. The sequence goes on from DASWUO010000356.1 coordinate 235, forward strand.
CATTGAACCCGGAAAGCTACTTATTCTGAATTTAAGTAGTAACTCAATGTCTCCTATTATGATGAATAATATGATAAGTAAATTTAATTTATCCTTAATAGAAGAGGTTCAGGACACTGAAAGCAGTAATATATTGATGTTGGTACAATTTGCAGACTTGGATTCAATTTCATCATTTAAATCTGAACAAGAATTATGGATGATTGATTCTCCCGTTGATCGAATATTAAAATATGCACAAAGACGAGATATTTTCTCATGTATTGAAAGCATCAGAAGTTTAAGACGAGAAGATCGCACTGGTCCACGGCTAAAAAGATTTATAGAAAGTGGACAACCTTTTGCAGAAGGTTTTTTCATAGCGGATATTGATGTTTGGCATAATGGTGACCGTACTAGAATAAATGAGACTGAGAGAATTATAAAAACAGCAATAGGAACAACCGGGAGTTCTTTATTGGGCGATTTATTAGAAACTCCTAGTTTATTGTTAGGCCGTGTAAAAATCAACGAGTTTAGTATTTATGCTCTATTAGATTTGGATATTGTGGCTTCAATTGATTTGCCTTTTAAGACCGTGCCAAATGAAATAAGCGAGTTACTTTCACATGATTTCGAACCAATATTTCAAAATGAATTGGGAGAAAATGCCCCTTTAGTAACTGTTTTAGATTCAGGTGTTTTTTCAGCACATCCCTTATTGAAAGATCTAATAGTTGGAGAAGAAGATTTTGATCTAACAGAAAGATCAACCTCTGACTTTAATGGCCATGGTACGGGGGTAGCTGGAATTGTTGTTTACGGCGACTTCCATGACAGTATTGGCACTAAAATATTTAGGCCTTTAGTTAGAATTTGTAATGCCAAAATAATGCACGACTTTAATGGTAGTACTTCATTCATCGAGGAAAAACGTCCAGAAATGATAGTTAAAGATGCTATAGAATATTTTTATAAAGAATACAATTGCAGAATTTTTAATCTATCTGCTGGGAATAGCGAATTGATCTATAATAATGGGAGGCAGTTTCCATGGGCTGAAATTTTAGATGGCTTGGTAAGAGAACTAGATATTGTAATCGTTATAAGTGCTGGAAATGTTTCTTGGCCTGTAATAAACGAATTTCAAAATCGAGATCAATTCATCTCCAATAATCGTAATCAACTTTTTACTAAAGAACATCGATTAATTGACCCAGCTACTGCATCACTGTGTATAACAGTTGGAAGCATTTCACGCTTTGATGAACCGGAAGATCTCGTTAATAGACCCGTAAGAATTGCTGCAGGCCCCCCTAACTCACCTTCAGCATTTACAAGAATAGGAAAAGGCATAAGCAAAGCAATTAAACCGGAGTTTGTTGACTTTGGTGGAAATTTTGCAGTCCAACAAATAGCTCAGGGAGATAATCGCTGGTTTAAAAATGACAAAAAACTGATGGAAGCAACAATACATCACACCAATGAAAAGTTTTTTAAAGGGTATTGTGGGACTAGTTTTGCGGCCCCACGAGTTACCCACCTTGCTGCTCGGATTGAAAGGGAGCTAGAACTTCAAATCGGAGAAAAACCTACAGCCAATTTAATCAGGGCAATACTGGTTAACTCTGCCAAAATAACTGAAGAAATGAAAGCATGGGCTGAATCATCTGTTGATGCTTTTGATACTAGAAATATAAATGCAAAACAAGAGAGACGCTTAAGATTATTAGGTTATGGCATAGCTAGTGATTCTGCCCTTTACTCTGGACGAAATAAAGTGACTCTTTTTTCTGAAGACTCCTTGAATTTGAGGTCTTTTCACTTATATAAAATACCTGTGCCTAAAGAATTTTTAGAAATTCGAAGTTACAAAAACATTGCCATCAGTCTAGCCTACAATCCTGTTACTCGATTAAGTAGAAAAGATTATTTGGCAAATAATTTATGGTTCGAGGTGTATAGAAGGATAGATGAGCAGCAATTAGCAGAATTCAAAACAAAAAGAGACGCTGGGGAGAATATTGATATTCCCCCAGTTCCAAATAGTTATAGAGCAGCCTTTTCGCCGGGATATACTGAAGTGGACAGTTCTACCTTACAAAACCGAGTTTGGAGTAAGGGTGCCGATGGCGGAAGCGACCTTTTGTGGGATATTGAAGTACCCTATATATGGGTGCTAGTAGCCGGGAAGGAACGTTTTAAATACTCTGAGCAAGAGTTGTCTCAAAATTATTCATTGGTTGTAACTTTTAACTATGG
>DASWUO010000357.1:0-6427 GCA_036401615.1 Bacilli bacterium
AAATTCGCCTTTTCGGTCAGCCCCTTTCCCAGTTTAAGGATTGGGAATCTATCGGGTATGTTCCGCAGAAGAGCTCATTTAACCCGCTTTTTCCAGCTAGTGTAAGAGAAGTAGTCTTGTCCGGCTTGTATGGAAAGAAGAAGATGTACCAAAGAATCAACAAAAGTGATTTGCAGAAATGTGAGGATTCTCTTCATGCCCTGGGCATTGAGGACCTGAATCACCGGCTGATCGGCGAACTGTCAGGAGGCCAACAGCAGCGTGTATTTCTGGCTAGAGCCCTGATTAATAATCCATTGCTGCTAATTCTTGATGAACCTACTGTAGGCATCGATATGGAGACTCAGCAGGACTTCTTCCACATGATTAAACATATGCACCAGCATCACCACATCACTTTTCTTATGGTTTCCCACGACATGGATATGATCAGCTCTTACTTAGGCAAAGAGCCAAGGCAAACCAACGGCCGCCTGAAATTCTTCACCAAGCATTCCCATGAAATCGAAGATTGCGATGAAACCAATCTTTCCCACACTTTGCGTGGCCTGCGGAGCAAATTTAATATGATATAGAATATTTAAGGAGAATTCAAGTTGGATATTTTTGCTGAATATTTTTTCCAAAGGGCTTTGATTGGTGGAATTCTCATTGGATTCATGGCTCCATTAATAGGAATTTTTCTTGTCCTGCGCAGATTGGCGATGATTGGCGATACAATAGCCCATGTGACTATTGCCGGTGTGGCGCTTGGTTTCCTGATTCAAGTTTCCCCCATAGGCTTAGGTCTGGTTTTTGCTGTATTGGCGGCCTTTGGAATTGAACATTTGCGTAAAGCCTATAAAACTTATGCAGAACTCTCCATAGCTATCATCCTGTCCACTGGGGTAGCGCTTGCCTCGATCCTATTCACCTTGGGCAGGGGATTTAATATGAATGTTACCAGCTACTTGTTCGGAAGCATCTATACCCTGGATAAAGTGGATTTAATCTTAATTTTTACCGTAACTATAATGGTGGTTATCTTCGTATTGATTCATTTCAAGGAGCTTTTCCTGCTTTCCTTTGATGAAGACGCGGCTAGTGTCAGCGGGTTGCCACTGCGGATGCTCAATATCATGGTTACGGTACTAACTGCACTGGTGATAAGCGTAGCGATCAAGATATTCGGCGGGCTGCTTGTTTCGGCGCTCTTAACGATTCCTGTTGCCTGCAGTTTGGCTGTTGGCAAAGGGTTCAGGCAAACCGTATGGATGGCCGTAATTTACTCGGAGATTGCAGTTATAGGCGGATTATCCATTGCCGGGGTTTGGAATTTAGCGCCTGGCGGTACAGTTGTGATATTATTGGTTAGTCTGCTCATCGTAACCTTGATTGGCAGAAGAAGTTTTAAAGCCTAGGGGAGCGTGAGTGGAGTTGAACATATGGATCGCCTTATTGGGAGGGTTTGCTTCTTTCATTTCACCTTGCTGTTTACCGCTCTATCCCTCTTATATTTCCTACATCACCGGCATATCCGTAAGCCAATTAAAATCCGCGCAAACAACGAAAGAAATACGTTTACGCACTATGAGCCATACCTTTTTCTTCATCTTGGGATTTTCCATCGTTTTCTATACTTTAGGGTTTGGGGCCGGTGTGCTGGGAGATGCCTTTAAAACTAATGCAGAATTGATCCGCAAGATAGCAGCCCTTCTGATTATTGCCATGGGTTTATTTCTTCTTGGGGTATTTAATCCGATGTGGTTGTTGAAAGAAAGGAAACTGCAGTGGAAGACCCGTCCAATTGGATATATGGGTACAGTCTTGATTGGTATTGGTTTTGCCGCCGGCTGGTCTCCATGCGTGGGACCTATCCTAACCGCAATATTGTCTTTGGCGCTGTCTGAACCGGGAGCGTGGTTTATATTAATTACAGCTTATGTGTTTGGTTTTGCTATTCCTTTCTTCGTCTTGGCGTTTTTCATAGGGTCTGCCAAATGGATCTTGAGGTATTCCACGGTCCTCATGAAAATAGGCGGAGGGCTAATGATCGTTATGGGCATTTTGTTGTTTACGGATCAGATGACAGCTATTACTAATTGGCTAAATGCGATTACACCGGACTGGCTCAAATTTTGAGAAAATTCAAGCTGTTGGCATCCTATAGAGGGATCGCGGCTTTTTTTTTGTTATGCAGTTCCCCAACCAAACCAATTGTGTTAAAGTGTGGTAAAGCCTATTGTACACGAAGGGACGAGAACAGTTGCATGTAAGTTCAGCAATGTTACATCATGCTTTTAACAATGCAGCTATTGGAATGGCATTTATTGAACCGAAAGGGATTTGCCTGAAAGTGAATCAGTGCTTCTGCCAGATGATTGGCTACACTGAACAGGAACTGCTTCTGATGAATTTTCATTCCTTGCTGCACCCGGACGACCATGCCCGTTCTCTTCAACATGCCGAAAATTTGTTGTCAGGTATGATGAACAAAATTCAACTTCAGCTAAGAATAAATCATAGGCAGGGGCATTTTATCTGGATTATGCTGAGCACTTCGTTAATTGTTGATGATCAAAGCGACCCTTTATATTTCTTCACACTAATACAGGACATTACGGAATTAAAGGAAAGTGAACAACGTTATAAGTCCTTATTCGATCACCATCCCGATGCGATTGCTTCCCTTGATCTGGAAGGTAATTTTCTGGGCGCCAATCTGGCGAACGAGAGGATTACTGGACAGAAAACAGAAGATTTGGTTAAAAAGTCCCGGGAAAATTTCATCATACAAGAAGATCTGGAAAAAGCTAAACATCATTTTCTCCAAACCGTTCAAGGGGAACCCCAGAATTATGATCTAAAAGCCAGACATAAAGACGGGCACCCGATCGAATATAATGTTACCAGCATCCCCGCCATTATTGATCATAAAATTACCGGTGTATTTTCTATTATTCGGGATATCACCAAACAGAAAAAATTACTTAAGGAAGAAGATCAACTAAGAAAACTTGACAAATTATCAGCAGTAGGCCAATTAGCAGCTGGAGTGGCACATGAGATTCGCAATCCATTGACCGTAATTAAAGGGTTCCTGCAGCTGCTGCATGAGAAAACCGAAGGCAATCAACCTTATTTCAATATCATGTTCTCGGAATTGGATCGTATTGTAGACATCCTCAAAGAATTTATGCTGCTGGCCAAACCTTCCAGTTTAATAACCAAGAAAGAGCAGGATATTTGCCGTTTGATTGACCATGTTACTATGATTTTACGTACACAAGCCGTTCTCAGCAATGTTCGGATTGTTACAGAATTTGACCAGGATGTTCTGCTTCTTTCGTGTGATGAAAACCAAATAAAACAGGTGTTGGTAAACATCATGAAGAATGCAATTGAGGCCATGCCTGCAGGCGGACAGTTAATGATTAAGGCCAAGCGGGAGAAAACCTGTATACTGATCAGATTTATGGATCAAGGCGACGGGATGACTCAGGAGGAAATCTTGAAGTTAGGTGAACCTTTCTATACAACCAAAGAAACCGGAACGGGTCTTGGCCTGATGATGTGTTATAAAATCATTGAAGCCCATAAGGGGAGCTTAGCAGTGCAAAGCCAAAAGGGACTTGGCACCATTATGGAAATCCGGCTAAATCTACATAAATAGAAAAGTGTACGTTGGCATACTTAAGTAAAATATTCAATCTTCGAATCGGGGAAGTTTTCAAAAATACGTTCGGTAATAAATTCCCGCAAAGCGGTTGCCTGCTCATCCGGGTAAACATACTTGCCTCTGCCCCAGCGACCCCACTTATATTTACGTTTGGTTTCATCCATTTCCAGCTTAGTCTTAGGGTATCTTTGTTGAATCAGGTTTTTGGCTGTTTTCGAAAACCGGTGCTGGATGAGTTCAAATGTGAGGGTTTCTGCGGCATCAGCCGGAACGTTCAGTGCCAATTTTCTTAACAAATCAGCATACCCATCCTCCCAACCCTCATGCCAAATGATGGGGGCAATAATAAAACCCAATGGGTAACCAGCACGGGCTACCTTGCCTGCGGCTTCAATCCGTTCATCGAAACTGGATGTTGCCGGTTCAAAATTTTTAATAACATAATCCGCATTGACACTAAAACGAAATCTTGTATGGTTATTATGCTTAGCATCAAGTAAAGAATCCACATAATGATATTTGGTTACGAAGCGCAGTCGGCCAAATTCTTGTTGTCCCATATATTCGATGAGTTGTTTTAAGCTGCCGGTAATATGCTCAATACCTACGGGATCTGAGGTGCAAGCCGCTTCGAAACGTGTAATTTCCGGCTTGCGTTCTTCAATGTAGGCCGTGGCTGCACCCAGAATATCATCTATGTTCACATATACCCTGATGTAAGGTTTGGATCCCAGAGTGGTTTGCAAATAACAATAATGGCAATGGCCCATACAACCCGTTGCTATGGGAATAGCATACTCTGCGGAAGGCTTGGAATCCAGAAATTTCAATGTTTTTTTGACACCGACCACCAAGGTTCGTTTGGCAATCTTGTATTTTTCCAAATCAGACTCCCCCGGTAATCCTGTGATCCGGTTATGTGAGGCGGTTTGTTTAATTTCAATGCCTTGATCTTGGGCCCAAGCATAAATCTGTTTTCCTTTTGGATAGTTTAAGGCATCAGGCTCAAAGTAAACCAGTTCGGGTTTAAATTGCAAAGACCTCTTGGGCCGCGTTTCCAGCTTCGTTGTCATCATGATGCAGGCTCCCCTATATTCAGATAGGATTATCATTGTCGTTTTGATGAATTATTAGTCTTAAGGCTTGATTTACCATATACAAACGGTGTATCATACAGAAGTAATATATAGGTTTGAGGGAGCAGGGGGGAAATGGATGCCCACACCCAGTATGGAAGACTATCTGGAAAGAATATATAAACTTATTGACGAAAAAGGCTATGCCCGCGTCTCCGACATAGCCGAAGGCCTTGAAGTGCATCCTTCCTCCGTTACCAAGATGATTCAGAAGCTGGATAAAGACAAATATTTGGTTTATGAGAAATACCGTGGATTGATTCTAACACCCAAGGGCAAGAAGATTGGCAAAAGATTAGTGGACAGGCATCATTTACTGGAGCAATTTCTTACAACCATTGGCGTTCATGAGGATAATATATATAAGGATGTTGAAGGCATTGAACACCACCTAAGCTGGGATTCCATCACCTGTATTGAAACCCTTGTAGAATTCTTTAATAGATCGCCCGAACGGATTGAAGAACTAAGGCAGATTAAAGCACAATTAGACACAGATTAGAAAGCAGAATCAGTAATGACCTGGCCGGAGAATCATCCGGTTTTTTTTGTGCTTCCATACAGACATAATGTACAATCTCTAAAACATAAATACACCTAAGAGCCTGCTAAGGGGTCAAGCGGAAAGGGTGAATGGCGTATGAAGACGAATGCGGTATTTGAAGGGGGCGGGGTTAAAGCGGTTGCTTTGGTTGGAGCCATTAGTGTTGCAGAGCAAAGAGGCATTCAATTTCACCAAATGGCTGGCACATCTTCAGGATCCATCGTTGCTTCTATGTTAGCGGCGGGATATACAGCCGGGGAGATGAGGAAGATCATTGAAGAAACTCCCTTTACTACTTTCTTGCAAAGATCCCCGTTGCACCAAATCAAAATTATCGGTCCGGCATTAAGGATATTTGTGAAAAAAGGGCTTTATTCAGGAGATGCGTTGGAACATTGGATTCGTCTTATGTTGGCGAAGAAGGGGATCCGTACATTTGCAGACCTGCCGCCCAATAAGCTGCGTATTATAGCCTCGGATATCACTCAGGGAAAGCTCTTGGTCTTACCTGATGACATAGCACAATACGACGTGGATCCCATGAAATTCGAGATCTCCAAAGCTGTTCGCATGAGCTCCAGCATACCTTATTTTTTCGATCCGGTTGTTGTCAAGAAATCCTTTATGGAGTCAACGTCTAAGGGTGGGGCAACCCCCAAGAACATATACATCGTAGACGGGGCCCTGCTTAGTAATTTTCCGCTGTGGATTTTTGATAAGGAGGAGGTTCTTGAAACAGGAAATAAGCCGATCCCAACCATTGGTTTTCGACTGGTAGGCAAGCACAGTAACCTTCCCCGCCGGATTTATGGTCCCTTTACCATGTTCGAGGCTTTAATCGAAACCATGCTTGAAGCACATGATGAAAGATATATTGAACAGCATAACTTGTTTCGAACCATCAAGATTCCAACGATGGGCGTTCAAACTACCCAATTCAACATGACTTCCGAAACAAGCGCCCTTTTGTTTAATTCAGGAGAAGCCGCAGCCGGTGAATTTTTTGATAACTGGTCCGATTCGGGGTATTTAGACAAATTTAATAAACGTGTAATGCCGATGGTTAGCATAAGAAAACAAAGGTAAGAT
>DASWUO010000358.1:0-6281 GCA_036401615.1 Bacilli bacterium
CGTTGGTTTTGTACAGAATTTGATTGGCAGCACAATGGATCCGAAGAAAGGGCAGCGTTATATCGTGCTTGCACTTACGCTAATCCTGTTTATTTTCGTTGGTAATATGTTAGGTCTCCCATTCCTTATCGTCACCGAGCATCATGAGCCATTTTCATTATTTGGGAAGGAAATTATAAGTGCGCATCATCTTGCTGAAGCGGAGCACCATGAAATTGAGATCAGCTGGTGGAAATCACCAACAGCAGATGTGGCCGTAACTATGGCGTTGGCCACAATGGTGATCCTTATGAGCCACCTTTTAGGGTTATTTACGAATACGAAAGCGTATCTGAAGCATTATTTTGAACCGCATTGGATCATGTTCCCGTTGAACTTAGTTAAAGAAATTTCCCGATTATTCACATTGGGATTGCGTTTATGGGGTAATATCCTTGCAGGAGAAATCTTAATTGGTGTCATTATAGGCATGTTGACCTGGTTTGGGGTTGTGCCTTTAGTAGTATGGCTCGGTTTCAGCACATTTGTCGCTTGTATTCAGGCCTTCGTCTTTACAGTATTGACCTTGGTATATATCTCATTGGCTACGCAAGATCCGCATGCGGAAGAGCATTAGATTCGCAATAAAGTCTACTATCGAACTTGAACCTTTAAGGTTCATAGATCAGATATGAAACAAAAAATATGAAGCATGAAAGAGGAGGAAGTTTTTTATGGTATTTATTGCAGCAGCTATAGCAATGGGATTAGGTGCACTTGGAGCAGGTATTGGTAACGGTTTGGTTATTGGCCGTGCGATTGAAGGGATTGCCCGTCAGCCGGAAATGCGCGGACAATTGCAATTGTTAATGTACATCGGTCTTGGATTAGTTGAAGCTTTGCCGATCATTTCATTGGTTTTCGGACTATTGTTTGCTCTAGGTATTATTGGAGGATAAAACTTTGGGGAAGGACTAACCTTCCTCATTTTACTGCAAACGTTTGGTATTAATCATATTGAATTTAAATATTGAATTTTACACCTCTTCAGAAGGGAGTGGACATCGTTGTCATTTAACGTTAGTACTTTTATAATAGCCCTGCTTGCCTTTGGTATTCTTTACTTCCTGCTTGCCAGATTTGCATTTGGTCCTTTGTTCGCGATGCTTGAGAAACGTAAAGCGCATGTTATGGGCCAGATCGAATCTGCTGAGAGCAACCGCGTGCAATCCGATAAATTGCTTGTTGAGATGAAGCAGGCGATTCAAGACGCCCGTCAGGAAGCTTATGCTATCATTGAACAATCCAGAGTCACCAGCACGAAGCAAGCTGATGAAATTATTCAGCAAGCCCGGAACGAAGCAACCCGCCAAAAAGAAGATGCCTTGAAGGAAATTGAAAGCGAAAAGAACAAGGCTATTGCAGCATTACGTGATCAAGTTAGCGAAATGGCTATTTTTATTGCCTCGAAGATTGTTGAGAAACAAGTCGATGAGCAATCGCAGAAGCAGATCATTGAACAATACCTGAAACAGGTAGGAGGCAATGGCGCATGAGCAGCGACACAATTGTAGCCAAACGCTATGCTAAGGCATTATTTGAAGCAGCGCAGGAACAAGGCGTTAGTACCCAAGTTCAGACCGACTTGCAATCCGTAGTTGATATCATTAGCGGTAATGCAGATTTTGAAAAGCTGCTGCAGCATCCGAATATTGATTCATCTGTCAAAGTAAACTTGGTGAAAGAAGCTTTTGCAGGCAAGGTTTCCGAGCTTGTATTTAATACTCTTCAACTCTTGATCACCAGAAGAAGAGAGTCGTTATTGGAAGATTTGCTGGGGTATTACACAACGATTGCTAATGATGCACTTGGTCAGGCAAACGCGGTGGTATCTTCCCCTTACGCCCTCTCCGACAAGGAAGAGAAAGCCATCTCCGAACAATTCGGCAAACTAACCGGGAAGAAAATTGCCGTTGAAACTATAATTGATCCAAGCTTGCTCGGCGGCATTCAAGTTCGCATTGGTGACCGCTTGTATGATGGAAGCTTCTCCGGCAAGCTGGCAAGACTGCAAAAAACGTTAAAGCAAACTAAAGCACTGTAGATAGGGGTGGAAGAGTTGAGCATCAGACCTGAGGAAATCAGTTCATTGATTAAGAAACAAATTGAACAATACCAATCCGACATTCAAGTCGTTGATGTAGGTACCGTTATACAGATCGGGGACGGGATTGCCCGCGCCCACGGATTAGCGAAAGTTATGGCCGGTGAGTTGTTGGAGTTTTCCAACGGCGTCATGGGGATGGCATTAAATTTAGAAGAAGACAATGTAGGTATTGTTATCTTGGGGCCTTTTAGGGAAATTAAAGAAGGCGACCAAGTGAAACGTACCGGCCGTATCATGGAAGTACCGGTTGGCGAAGCTTTGCTTGGCCGTGTAGTAAATGCATTAGGACAACCTGTTGACGGCAATGGTCCGATCAATACCACTGAATTTCGTCCTGTAGAATCCCCTGCGCCAGGAGTTATGGCCCGTAAATCCGTTTTTGAGCCTATGCAAACGGGTATTAAAGCGATTGACGCACTCGTACCGATCGGTCGGGGTCAACGCGAATTAATTATTGGAGATCGTCAAACCGGTAAAACTACGATTGCTATAGATACCATCATTAACCAAAAAGGCAATGGCGTTAAATGTATTTATGTCGCTATTGGCCAGAAACAATCCACTGTTGCCGGCGTTGTAGAAACCCTTCGTCGTCATGGTGCCATGGAATACACCATTGTAGTTACTGCAAGTGCTTCTGAACCGGCTCCATTGCTGTTCTTGGCTCCTTATGCCGGCTGCTCCATGGGCGAATATTTCATGTATAAAGGGGAGCACGTGCTGATCATCTATGATGATTTATCCAAACAAGCTGCGGCTTACCGTGAATTATCCTTGCTGCTAAGACGCCCGCCGGGCCGCGAAGCTTATCCGGGGGACGTATTTTATCTGCATTCCCGTTTACTAGAGCGCGCTGCTAAGTTAAACGATGAGCTTGGCGGAGGTTCTTTGACCGCACTGCCGTTTATCGAAACCCAAGCGAGTGACGTTTCCGCTTATATTCCTACCAACGTAATCTCGATTACCGATGGTCAGATCTTTCTTCAATCCGAATTGTTTTATTCAGGCCAACGCCCGGCTATTGATGTAGGTATTTCTGTATCACGGGTTGGTGGAGCTGCTCAAATCAAGGCCATGAAGAAGGTAGCAGGTACTTTAAAGCTGGATCTTGCCCAATATCGTGAGTTGGCGGCATTTGCTGCTTTCGGTTCGGATTTGGATAAATCAACCCAAGCCCGTTTAAACCGGGGTGCGCGAACGGTTGAGGTTCTGAAACAGGGCGTAAACCAACCTATGCCCGTTGAGAAGCAAGTAGCCAGTATTTATACAGCTACCAAGGGTTACTTGGATGATATTGCACTTGAAGATATTGGACGTTTTGAAAAAGAGTTTTTGGCTTATATGGATTCAGCCCAAGCGGGTATCCTGACTTCCATTCGGGATTCCAAAGACTTATCCAAAGACAATGAAACAGCTCTGATCGAAGCTATTGGTAAATTCAAAAAAGGCTTTGCGGCTTCGGTATAAAATAAGAACACAGATTATGCTTACGAAGTTAGTTTTGCCAAAGCAAAACTAAGATTATGCTTACGATGATAACTTTCTTACAGAAAGTTCGAAGGTGGTGAACAAGCATGGCTAAAGGAATGCGCGATATTAAGCGTCAAATCAAAAGCATACAAAATACCAAACAAATTACCAAAGCAATGGAAATGGTTGCTGCATCAAGGTTAAGAAGAGCGCAAGCCAATGCGGAAGCAGCTCGTCCTTATGCGGATAAAATCAAAGAAGTTGTGGCAAGTATTGCTGCAGGAAGCAAGGGCGTAAAACACCCGATGCTGCAGTCCCGGGAAGTGAAGAAATCAGGCTACTTGGTGATTACTTCCGATCGCGGCCTTGCTGGCGGTTATAATTCTAACGTTCTTCGTATTGTTACTCAAACCATCCGCAGCAAGCATAATTCGAAGGATGAATATGAAATCTTTGTCGTAGGACGAAAAGGACGGGATTTCTTCAAGAAACGGGAAATGCCGGTTGCAGAAGAAGTGACAGGACTTAATGATGCTCCTAAATTTGCTGACATTAAAGCCATTACTAATGCAGCCATCCGCCAGTTTGAAACAGGTGCCATAGACGAATTATTTATTTTCTTTAATGAATTTGTGAATGCTTTAACCCAAATTCCCGTGCAGAAGCAATTGCTGCCTTTAGCAGATATGGGTCAGACAGGACCTGTGAATCATTATGAATACGAGCCGTCGCCGGAAGGTGTACTGGCAGTGTTATTGCCTAAATATGCCGAAGCTATTATATTCAGTGCAGTGCTTGAAGGAAAAGCCAGCGAGTTTGGAGCACGGATGACCTCGATGGGAAATGCAACAAAGAATGCGACAAAGGTCATTACCAGCTTAACACTCAGCTACAACAGGGCCCGACAAGCAGCCATTACGCAAGAAATTTCGGAAATTGTTGCCGGAGCCAATGCTCAAATGTAATTATGATTACGAAGATAGTTTTGCCAAAGCAAAACTTTACATTTTAAATCGAAATAACTTGTAGGAGGAAAGAATGAAATGAACAAAGGACGCGTTGTGCAGGTGTTAGGACCCGTTGTTGATATTGAGTTTGAACGCGGTCACCTTCCTGAGATCTTTAATGCGATTAAGATTGAACGAAAAGGACAATCTGCAGGTGAGCGCGACGTCAGTTTGACCGCAGAAGTAGCGGTTCATCTTGGAGACAACATAGTCCGCTGCGTTGCAATGTCCAGTACAGACGGATTGGTACGTGGAACAGAAGCAACAGATTCGGGTTTCCCTATTACCGTACCTGTGGGACCTGCTACATTAGGCCGTGTTTTCAATGTACTTGGGGATCCTATTGACGATATCATTGAAGTGGATCGCAGCATTATGAACCCGATTCACCGTGCAGCACCTGCCTTTGATGAGTTGACTACCCAAGCAGAGATTTTAGAAACAGGAATCAAGGTTATTGATTTAATCGCTCCTTATGCCAAGGGTGGAAAAGTCGGACTATTCGGCGGCGCAGGTGTTGGTAAAACGGTAACCATTCAGGAATTGATCAATAACATTGCCCAAGAACATGGTGGTATTTCCGTATTTGCCGGTGTTGGCGAAAGAACCCGTGAAGGGAATGACCTTTATCACGAAATGAAGGATTCCGGTGTTATTTCGAAGACTGCGATGGTATTCGGTCAGATGAATGAGCCCCCAGGGGCACGTCAACGTGTTGCCCTAACCGGGTTGACCATGGCGGAATATTTCCGTGATCAAGAAGGCAAAGACGTTCTGCTCTTCATTGATAACATCTTCCGTTTTACCCAAGCAGGATCTGAAGTTTCCGCTTTGCTTGGTCGTATGCCTTCCGCGGTTGGTTACCAACCAACTTTGGCTACTGAAATGGGTTCATTACAAGAGCGTATCACATCCACCAAAAAAGGTTCTGTTACATCCATCCAAGCGATTTACGTTCCTGCGGATGATTACACTGACCCGGCTCCTGCAGCCGCATTTGCCCACTTGGATGCAACTACGAACTTAGAAAGAAGTATTTCGAACAAAGGAATTTATCCTGCCGTAGATCCGCTTGCTTCCAGCTCCCGTATCTTGACTCCGGAAATTGTCGGAGAAGAGCATTATAATGTAGCCCAAGGGGTCAAAAAGATTCTGCAGCGCTATAAGGAACTGCAGGATATCATCGCGATCTTAGGTATGGATGAGTTATCTGATGAGGATAAAGTTACCGTTATGCGTGCGAGGAAAATTGAACGTTTCTTATCTCAACCTTTCCACGTGGCTGAACAGTTTACGGGAACCGCAGGTAAATACGTGCCTATCAAAGAAACCGTACGAAGCTTTAAAGAAATTCTTGACGGCAAGCATGACGAGTTACCGGAAGCAGCTTTCTTTAACGTAGGAACCATTGAAGAAGCGGTAGAAAAAGCTAAAGGTTTGTAAGCTAGGGGGAATTCAAGTGAGTACTTTTCTATTGGAAATTGTTACACCCGAGCGTATTGTCTACGCCCAGCAGGTGAATATGATTATCGTTAAAGGTCAGGAAGGCGATATGGGTATACTGGCCCATCACCTCTCCTTGGTTACTCCTTTAAAGATTGCTCCGGTTGTCATAAAGAAAGATAAAGAACCTGACGAGATCATTGCTGTAAACGGCG
>DASWUO010000359.1:0-2300 GCA_036401615.1 Bacilli bacterium
CCGAAACCGTTCGGGCTATTGGCCCAGGAGTGTCCTGACTACTTGAAATAGGTATTATACCTGCCCGGCTAACTAATCCAACAGTAGGTTTGATTCCCACTAGAAAATTTTGACTAGCGGGACCAACAATGGATCCAGCCGTCTCGGTTCCAATTGCTGCTGCACCCAGATTTGCAGCTATAGCAGCTGCAGAACCAGAGCTAGACCCGCTAATGAATAACTCTCCAGTACCATATGGATTAAGAACAAGCCCACCTCTTGAACTATATCCCGCTGGCATCGTACTAGACATAAAATTAGACCATTCAGACATATTTGTTTTCCCAAGAAGTACGGCACCTGCTAAACGCAGCTTTAAAGCAATAAATGAATCCTTTGCCGCATAGGATTCTGCTAGAGCTATTGAACCAGCACTCGTATGCATCTTATCCCGTGTATCTATATTATCCTTCAACAAAATAGGAATACCGTGAAGTCTCCCCCGGCTCCCTTTTTCCTTGCGTTCCTTATCTAATGCCCTTGCTATTTGTATAGCATCTGGATTTAATTCTAATATTGAATTGATTCCGGAATCATACTTCTTAATCCGGTCTAAATATACCTGAACTAACTCTTCTGATGTTATAAAACCTGCTTCCATAGCAGTATGCATACTTGTAATATCAGCTTCTATGATCCATTCGTGCAGATTAATACTCATTTGGACAACTCCCCTAAATTACTTCACTCAGATCAACATATATTCTTTTTCATTCTCATCAAACTCTTGGAAGAAACGATGTAGCTCAGCGATCTTCGTCCCTAGTAGGGTGACCACTCTAATGTCAGAAAGATCTTCATTTTGTAAATCCTTTCCTTCTATCCATGTAAGTAACGAACAATAGGCCTGTTTACCTTCATAATCAATCTTAGTAATAAAATTTCCGTAACAGTTACGAATAGGTTGTTGAACTATAAGACCTGAATGTTCTGCAATTTCTAATAGCAGTTGCAATTCGCTAGGTAGACCATTATAGGTATGTTGCAACCCCGCAAAATTTTCTGTTAGTGGTAGATGGATACGAAACAAGAATAATTTTCTCTTGATTAGATCGTTTACTTTATAAGTCTTTTTTTCGTTATGTCTTAATAATTCAATATGAGGTTGGTCAACTCCATAATTTCTCAGAACTTCGATAAGAGAGTTATCGGTCATTTAGGTTACAACCTTACTAAGGGAGGATATTGATAGACAATTATACAGTCCCCTACTAACCAAACTCTTTGATTTCTTGCTTTCGCCAAAAGTCAGCGAATCTTCCCTCTAATTTTAGCAACTCTTGTGGACTTCCTTTTTCACAAATCTCCCCGTTTTCAAGAAAAACGACAAAATTGGCATCACGAATAGTGGATAATCTGTGGGCGATAATCACTTTGGTGCTGGATCCGGTCCATTGCTCCATATCCTTCTGAAACAAGGATTCCGTCTCCAAATCGAGCGCCGAGGTAGGTTCATCCAGAACAAGAATTGAAGCATTTTGTAATATAACTCTTGAGATCGCAATTCGCTGCTTCTGCCCTTGCGAGAGTTTGATGCCTCGTTCACCAACCCTAGTTTCAAATTGCTTCGGCAATTTACTAATGAAACCATAGGATTGGGACAGCAAGGAAGCACGATAAATATCCTCATGCAACGCTCCGGCCTTACCAATGGCGATATTTTCCCGGATGGTTCCATCAAATAAATAGACATCCTGCATCACCGCTGACATATTCCTCCGCAGTGAGTCTATGGAATAATGCTCTATTGGAAATCCATTTATTCGAATAACCCCTTCCTGAGGTGTATAAAATCTATATAGTAATTTAACAATTGTGCTCTTGCCACCTCCGCTAGGACCAACCAAAGCTAACGTACTTCCTGCTTTAACAGAAAAAGTGACCTGGTTTAATACTTTCAATCCTGTTTCATAGGCGAACGTAACACCCTCAAATTCTATCAAAGGCGGCCCAGGAGCAAGGTCTAAACCTTGAATATTGTCCTCCGGCTCCATCTCCATCACTTCCAACAATTTTTCAGCCCCTGAAGAAACTCTCTGAAGTGAACTGATGATCCCTGCAATCCCGGCAAATGGTTCCGAGGCTCGATCAAGCAATGTGATGAAAGCAACCAACGCGCCAGGCCCAACCTCCCCTTGCACCATTAGGACAGCCCCAAGTCCAATACCGAACACATATCCTATTTTCTCCGGTAGAACCCTAATCAAATCGCGAACGGCTTCCATTTTTTCAACGGATACCCATAATCGAATACCCTCATC
>DASWUO010000360.1:0-7354 GCA_036401615.1 Bacilli bacterium
GAAAGATCGGCATTGTATATTGAGTGGACTTTACTTCTTCATACGGAATACTCTTCAAACTTACTCCGTTCAACAGCGGTATGAAGAAACGCACCAACCCCGCGGACGGTGGTATAGGAAAAAAATTAATCTCCTGCTGCAGCAAAGTAAACTTCAGCGTTTCAGGCTCGAGCAAGAAGGTGCTGTCCAGAATCATTCCTGTAATGTCAGTGTTATGCAGCGCCGTTTGCAGAGCAGTCCCAGCCCCCATAGAGAACCCCCATATGAAGATTTGTTCTGCTCCTTTATTTTTGATAAAATCAATGGCTCCCAACAGCTCTTTGGATTCTAATGCCCCGGCGGTCATCAATCGCTTCTGGTCAGGAGAAACATACCCATAATCGAACATCAGCACATTATATTTCTTCTTATGTAACTCTTGAGACAGCTTATATAAAGGGACCCACTTTTCTTCGCGATTTCCCCGATAACCGTGTGAAAAAATAACGGTTTTTTTGGATATGCCGGATTTAGCAGGGATGTACCAGCCTGATAGAACCGAACGTCCGCCAATACTGTTGAATAGGACATCCTCATAAGGCAGCCCGACCGCTTCTAAAGGATTGGAAGTAAGGGATTCCACAATAGGGCGTCCCAAGGTCCATGCGATGTAGCCGTTAAAAGCTAATATTGCGCTCAAGGGAAATGAGGCCGCAATAAGAAGGATAATGATCAACCACTTAAACAACCGATGGAAGCGGAGAGGAGCCCGGGCTAACGGTTGATTTGAGATGGGATTAATGGGATTTAATGTTAGTGGAGACAGAGTGGTTTGCAAGACGAGTCCCTCCTTGAATTCTGTGCTGACGGGTGGTGTGCCGGTTAGGGGAGAAGGAAACAAGAACGATGCTGCATGCAGGTCAGAGGAAGATAATCTGAGTAATTCCATCGTATTATGTAAGCCTTACCAAGTCAATATGTACAAGGAAATGTAAGGTTGTTGTCATCGTCTTGTAACAGACAAATTATTCATGGCATAAACCTTTTATTCTTAAATGATAGCTTGACCTATTTGCTGCGCTAACCTGCCTCTTTACGAAAATCCATTGTGTAAGGTATACTAAAAAGAAATTCAGTTTCACTTAGTGAAACATGAAAGCAGGCAAGAAAATGGAAGAACACACAGTGGAAGACCAGAAATTAAAGGTTCGTGCAGTAGAGCGGGCTTTAGATATATTAATGTGTTTTACGGAGGCCCAGGATCTTGGTTTGAGTGAGATTGCCGGACGTGTTAACCTGCACAAAAGTACGGTTCACCGTTTATTGACGACACTTGAAGATAAGGGGTTTATCATCCGGAATTCAGACACGGATAAATACAGGCTTGGCTTCCGGATTTGGGAGCTGTCCGCCAATCTGTCTCAAAGCGATGATCCCGCCTTTATTTTGCTGCCGGAAATGGAGAAACTGCGTGATATCCTTGGGGAAACGGTATCGCTTTATATTCGGGACGGGATCGAACGAATCCGCATCCAAGCGGTTCAAAGCAATCAAGCTATACGCCGTGTAGCACCTGTGGGAGTCCGTTTACCGCTCTACGCAGGGGCATCCAGTAAAGTGTTATTTGCCTTTGCGGACGACGAAGAACAGCGTTGGATGAGAAATGAATCCCCGCTGCCCAAGTCGATTAAGCTTAAATTATTTGATAAACAGTTGAATGAAATTGTGAAACTGGGGTATGCCACGAGTATTGAGGAGAGAGAACCTGGAGCGGCTGCCGTAGCTGCACCCATTCTAAACCGGGCGAACAAGCTTGTAGCAGCCTTATCTGTATCCGGCCCTTCTAATCGATTGACGCTTGAGAAAATGAAAGGACATTCCCAACTCATCATCGACACTGCCAAACGCATGGGAAAGATGTTGAAGTGATGGTTGGCTTTCAAAATCTGGGCCGCTTCACCGATTTAAAATGGTGTTTGTAAAATAGGGCTGATTTATGGCCTTATTTCTCGAGGATTGAATCACAATGATGGAAATAGGTGTCCAAAAAGCGCTTATTTATTCAGGACCCACTCCATAAGTGAAGTCTTCCAGAGAATAGGCGCTATTTTGGATCGTATTCAATAAGTTTACTCTTCCACCTTTAATATAAGATCTCAAAAAGACCATAAATCACTAGTGCTGTTTTCATTCCGCCATAATCTGACGCAGCACGGTTTGCAGAATGCCGCGGTTGCGGTAATAATCGACATCCACTAAACTATCAAGGCGAACGATCGTATCAAATGTAAAGGAAGTCCCGTCCACTCGGGTTGCTTTTACTTTAATGGTCTGTCCCGGATCTACTTTGTTACTTAAACCCAGAATATCGAAGGTTTCTGTCCCCGTGATACCAAGGGTTCTCCAGCCCATTCCCTCTTGGAATTGCAGAGGAAGCACACCCATGCCAACAAGATTGCTGCGGTGGATCCGTTCGAAGCTCTCGGCAATAACGGCTTTCACCCCGAGCAAGAAAGTGCCTTTCGCTGCCCAATCGCGGGAGCTTCCCGTGCCGTATTCTTTTCCCGCAATAACAACAAGAGACTGGTCGTCCTGCTGATATTTCATTGAAGCATCATAGATTGACATCACCTCACCCGTTGGCAGGTAAGTGGTTACGCCGCCTTCCGTACCGGGAGCAACTTGATTGCGAATGCGGATATTCGCGAAGGTGCCGCGCATCATTACATCATGGCTTCCCCGACGTGAACCGTAAGAATTGAAATCTTCGCTTGTTACGCCATGGGAAATAAGATATTGACCAGCTGGACTTTTGGAAGAAATATTGCCCGCGGGTGAGATATGGTCTGTGGTTACAGAATCACCCAATAAGGCTAGTACTCTCGCATCACGAATTTCTTCAATATCATCCAACTCAGGAGATAATCCTTCAAAAAAAGGCGGTTCTTGAATATAAGTTGAGGCTTTATCCCATTCATATAGTTCACCTTGGGGAATTACAATTTCATTCCAACGTTTGTTGGAGCGGAATACATCGGAATATTTATCTTCGAATAAATCGGGGCTCATGGCCTGCTTAATAGCTTCTTTTACTTCAGCGGAAGTCGGCCAAATATCTTTGAGATACACCGGTTGATTTTCCTGGTCATAACCAATGGGGTCGTTCACCAAATCAATGTTCACCGTTCCTGCCAAAGCGTAAGCAACAACCAGTGGGGGTGAGGCCAAGTAATTGGCCTTAATATGGGCATGAATCCGGCCTTCGAAGTTACGGTTTCCGCTTAATACGGCAGAAACCGTCAGGTCGTTTTCAACAATGGCGTTGCCCACTTCCACCGGAAGCGGGCCGCTGTTGCCAATACATGTAGCGCAGCCATATCCGGCAAGGTAGAAACCCAGTTTCTCCAGCGGTTCAAGCAATCCAGCCTTGACAAGGTACTCCGTAACGACTAGTGACCCCGGAGTTAAGGAAGTCTTTACATAAGCAGGTCTGGTTAGACCTTTCTCTACCGCCTTCTTGGCTACTAATCCGGCACCTAACATGACGCTCGGATTTGAGGTGTTGGTGCAGCTTGTGATAGCAGCAAGCACTACAGCACCCGCGCCGATATCGCTTGTTTTACCATTGGGGTGAATGACTTTGATAAATTGATCGACTTTTTCTTCGGTCAGGCCATAGCCGCCTTTCTCAATCGGTGTTCGCACAATGGTGTTAAACGACTCTTTCATGGAAGACAATTCAATCCGGTCCTGCGGACGTTTGGGTCCGGCAAGGCTTGGCACGATCGTGCCTAAATCCAGTTCGATCGTATCGGAGAAGTCCGGATCCAGGGTATCCACTGTACGGAACATATCCTGTGCCTTGTAATATTCTTCGACCAAGGCAATAAGCTCTTCACTGCGGCCGGTACCGCGCAGGTAGTTTAGGGTCTCCCGGTCAACCGGGAAGAAACCGATAGTAGCGCCATATTCCGGCGCCATGTTGGCTACTGTTGCCCGATCCGCCAAGGTAATGTTACTTAATCCCGGGCCATAGAATTCAACGAATTTGCCGACGACGCCTTTTTTTCGTAGAATCTGCGTTACGGTCAAGGCCAAGTCCGTAGCCGTAGCTCCTTCTGTCAGTTCACCGATCAGCTTAAAGCCAATCACCTCAGGCGCCACAAAGTACAGCGGTTGTCCCAACATGCCCGCCTCAGCTTCAATCCCGCCAACGCCCCACCCTACAATTCCAAGTCCGTTGATCATGGTTGTATGGGAATCTGTTCCTACTAGGGAATCCGGGTAAACCTCGATTTCACCGTCAACAGCTTTCGTTGTTGCAACAGAAGCCAAGTATTCCAGATTCACCTGATGAACAATACCTGTAGCCGGAGGAACAATACGCAGGTTGTCAAACGTTGTCTGAGCCCAACGAAGGAAACGGTAGCGTTCTTCATTACGTTCAAATTCGAGATTCATGTTAAATTCTAAAGCATCTTCATTTCCATAAGCATCGACCATAACAGAATGGTCAATAACAAGATCTACAGGAACCAAGGGATTGATTCGTTTCGGATCTCCACCCGCACGTGCTGTCGTGGAACGCATAGCTGCCAAGTCAACAACAACCGGAACACCCGTGAAATCCTGCAATACAATCCTGGCTGGTATGAAAGGTACTTCCTTGTTGTTATCCCGGGCGCCTCCCCAGTTGGCCAGCTGTCTTACATGCTCAGTAGTGATGGCTCTGCCGTCGAATTGCCGGACAGCTGCTTCAAGCAAGACCTTGATGGAGAAAGGAAGCCTGGAAACCTTGCCGTACCCCTTCTCTTCCAACTCCTGAATCCGGTAGTAATAGTAAGTTTGTGAGCCGACCCCGAGCTTTCTGCGTATTGTAAATTCATCTTTGTTAGCCATTTCCATGTTCCTCCTTCATATAATTGCAACAGGTGATAAATCAACCATTGATTGACAGTTAATTTCATCTAGTGAAACGAGATTTCATTTAGTTCACAACCTTCTTAATTATACTGTTTGCCGCAAGCCGCGTAAAGATTTTTTTGAAAAAAATCTGCTGGAAGTAGCTTATGACAGTTCAATCCTTCTGCATGATTCCCCTTAAGTTATCATATAATTAAACTTTATCGCTGAATTGATGAAAGGGTGATCTCAATCATGTCCCAAGGATGGAATTCGATGCTTTACAAGTATGTCCAATGCCGAAACCAGATGGAAGCAATTCTTCTGACAAACCCGCTGGAACCGTTGTTGGCGGATCCCGGCTATCTGCAATTACAGCAAAAACGCCTTGAACGGCTGGAAGCAAGTTACATAGAGCGAAATATCAAACCTATGAGCAGAGAGTCCAGAGCGAGGTTTCTCCGTGTCCATGAGCGGGAGCATAAAGTTATAGTAGATTTGGAATTAAGATCGAAGCTGGAGCATCAACTGGGACCTCAAGAGGAACGAATAGAAAAGGAAAGGGTTACCCTCACAAACCATCTTGGACAGTGGATGATTTCGCAGGTTGAAGTAAAGGATTACGAAAGTGGCTCGCCATTTCCGGCAAATGACCGAATAAACCTGAATAAATCGATACCCTACTTGAACCAGCACTATTTTGCCAACATGCCTTCGACTGATCGCAGTATTCTTTATGATCGCCATAAAGTTCAACAATATGCTGATACTTGGTGGGATAAGAGCAATCCGCAATATCTTTCTTTTGGAGTGGACTGTTCAAACTATGTGTCTCAATGTCTCTTTGCAGGGGGAGCTCCAATGCATTATACTGGTAAAAGAGAAACAGGTTGGTGGTACAAAGGACGAACCAATCATCAAGAGCATTGGAGTTTCAGTTGGGCTGTTGCCCACAGCCTGCAAAGCTATCTCAGCTACAGCATATCCGGATTAAGAGCGAATGTAGTTGATTATGCAGATCAACTCACTATTGGGGATGTGATTGTTTATGATTGGGACGGCGATGCTAAATACCAGCACAGTGCCATTGTCAGCGCCATGGACCCGCAGGGGCAGCCGTTAGTTAATGCACACACTATGAACAGCAAACATCGCTTTTGGGATTACCGTGATTCCTACGCTTGGAGCGAGAAGACCCAATACCGTTTTCTGCACATTCTTGATTCATTATAGGGGTTATTGATTATTAAGCCGGAGGTTCTTATGTCTAAGATAAAAGTTGGTTTGGTTTATGGAGGGAAATCCGGGGAGCACGATGTTTCTCTGCTTACGGCTCAGGCGGTTATGAAAGCTTTCGATTATGACAAATATGAAATTATTCCTTTTTACATAACCAAGCAAGGGGAATGGCGATCGGGTCCACAAATTATGGCACCGGTGGAGAAGAAGGAATTGCTGGCGTTTGCCGGTACGGTTGTTCAAGATCAGGGCAGTGGCAAAGAAAACCAGTCTAACGCAGTCTCTCCTTTATTCAATAGTGAATCCCGGATTGACGTCATATTTCCTTTACTTCACGGAACGTTTGGTGAGGATGGAACGATTCAGGGATTGCTTGAAATGGCTAATATTCCTTATGTGGGCGCCGGTGTTTTGGCTTCTGCAGTAGGCATGGATAAGGTTATGATGAAGAAAGTGTTTGCTATGGAGGGTCTTCAGCAGTGTGATTTTCGGTATTTTAACCGTACCCAGTGGCAGAAGGACCGCCCCTTCTTTATTATGGAAATTGAAACCTCCATTAAATATCCTTGTTTTGTGAAACCGGCCAATTTGGGCTCCAGTGTAGGAATATCCAAGGCATCAAATCGGGAAGACTTAATTGAAGCCATTAATCATGCTTTTCTGTATGATCGGAAGGTCATTGTTGAGGAAAATGTGGAAGCCAGAGAAATTGAAGTCAGTGTTCTTGGAAACGATGAACCCGTTGCTTCTGTTCCTGGTGAAATCGTATCCTCCAGCCCATTCTATGATTATCAAGCTAAATATATTGACGGGAAATCCACCATGGTTATTCCTGCTGAAATCTCAAAGGAAACCGCTGCGCAGCTGCAAGCTCTTGCTGTCCGTGCTTTTATGGCGATTGATGGTTCCGGGTTATCCCGGGTTGACTTTTTTGTACGGAAATCAGATGGGGAAATTTTAATTAACGAGATTAATACCATGCCGGGATTTACTCCGTTTAGTATGTATCCTTTATTATGGCAGCATTCCGGTAAACCGTATAAAGAGCTTCTTGACGATCTTATTTCTCTTGCTATGTACAGGCACAAAGAAAAACAAACGATTCATTACGGGTTTGATGTAGAATAGAGTATAGAAGATCTGCGAAGGAGGATTAGGCTGTAATGGGCTTTCAATCAGAATTCAACTCGGTATGCAAATTTAAGTCAGAGAACGAACTTAACGATCTGTTGGA
>DASWUO010000361.1:0-2404 GCA_036401615.1 Bacilli bacterium
ATTCATGCCCAGACCAAATCCATTTAACCCGTTTCCATTGTTGGTGGTTGTTGTGGAACCCATACCGCGTGTGCCAAAAGTACCATTGTCGTTGTTGTTCATAGTGCTTCCGTTACCTGCAGCGGAGGCATCACCTTGAAAACCGGTAAATACGACAGCGGCTATCCCAAGCGTAATTAACAATTTCTTCATGATCATTCTCCTTTCCTTTTAGTGATGGTTTCATCGATTATAATTTGCATTATTTAGTGGAGATATGCGAAAAATTTTAGTTAAATAATGGTTTGTCCCTTTTTTTAAGCAAAATTTAAGGATTTATTTTGTCATATTTGGTATTATGTTAGAGGACTATAAAATACACTACAGGGGGACCGATGTAATGAAGGATGATATGAAGGACAAACAATGGCGTAAAGACACATTGGACGGGGAAACAACGGATGAAATCGAGTTCGACAAAATGGATGAATTCGACAATGCCGAGCCTTATGAGGATACGGATGAGCTGTTCGCAGACGAAGAAGAATTTGAAGATGCGGACAACAAAGTAAATAAGGAAACGACAAGCCAAGCTCAACCTATTGGGTCCGGTGCTGAAACGAATGTTGAACCGAATTACTGGAAGTGGGCATCGATTATTTCTTTATTTGTGATCGCTGCTCTTGTCGTTGCTTTAATTATGAATCCTTTTAGCAGCAATGAAACACTCGCTGATGTGAATGGAACGGTTATTGACAAGGACATGCTGTATGATAAAATGTATTCCCAGAATAATATGGGAGAGCAAATGTTGGATCAAATGGTTACCGAAGAGTTGATTAAGCAAGAAGTGGACAAGCAGAAAATCAGCATACCGGAATCTGAAATTGATAAAATGCTTGCAGACATTAGGAAAAACATCCCCTCCGAGGAAGAATTCCAGAGTGCACTGGCCCAACAAGGAATGACTATTGAGATTCTTAGAGAACGTTTAAAGACTCAATTGCAGCTGAAAAAAGTATTTGAACCACAAATCAAAATTACGGATGAAGAGGTTAAGAAATTTTTTGACGAGAATCAAGCCCAGTTTGCTGCAACTCCTGAACAAGTTCAGGTGGCCCATATTCTTGTGAACACCCAAGAAGAAGCCGATGCTATTATCGCCGAATTAAAAGCGGGAGCTGATTTTGCAGCTTTAGCTAAGGAGAAGAGCATTGAACCTGCAGCCAAAGAGTCTGGTGGAGATCTTGGACCTCCTTTTGCCGCAACTGGATCTAATTTTGATCCTGATTTCGTGGCAGGTGCTTTCTCTGTAGAGAAAGGGGAAATCACCAAAGCGATAAAAACCCAATTTGGTTATCATGTTATTAAGGTGAATGATAGAATCCCAGCCGTGTCCGTGACCTTTGAAAGTAAAAAAGAAGAAATTAAAGCTCAATTATTCGATCAACAGATGGGCACCCTCATTGGTCCATGGATTCAGGAATTGAAGGATAAGGCCGGTATTAAGCCTCCTGCAAGTGCAACGCCAGCACCTCCTGAACAATAAAGGTCTCCAGCCATTCATAATTTCCCTTATAATAACAAAAGCTATTCCATATCACATTACTGTGGTGGAATAGCTTTTATTATTTCTACAACCATCACGCATTACCCTCGAACCTCTTGGGGGTGAAGAATAAATTTCTCTATCACATGTTTGACCCCGTCATCATTGTTACTTAGGGTAATGTAGTCCGCTATATGCTTCAACGCGGGGATTGCATTGCCCATAGCCACGCCCAGCCCGGCAATCTCCACCATTTCATGGTCATTCCAAGCATCTCCGATGGCAATAACTTCCGATAGATCGAAGCCGTAATGGTTAGCCAGGAATTTAACAGCATGACCCTTGGTCCCTTCTTTATGCAGAAACTCCAGGAAGTAAGGCTTCGATTTGGTAAGATGCACCTCCGCACCTATCAACGGTTCCCACTCTGCCTTTAAGCGGTCCAGATAGTCGGGCTCATCGATGATCAAGAGCTTCGTTAACCGTTTATCTAACAGTTTATCGAAATCCGGTTCGACGATATAAGGAACCTGATTCATGTCTACATAATCTGCCACCTTGGCGTTGAATTCCCGGGTATATAACATATCCTCATGATAAGCCTGAAGTTGAAGTCCATGCTTGTAGGCATAATCGAATATTTGCATGGCAGCATTACGGGGAACATAACGCTCATAAAGCACCTGTTCATCCAACAAATTCTTCACCAAAGATCCTTGATAAGTGATTAAAGGTACATTTAGTTCCAATTGCCTGGCGACCTTCTTGGCTGAAGCATACATCCGTCCTGTTGCTAAAGTAATGATGGCTCCTCGCTGAATTGCCGCAGTTATGGCGTCTTTTGTCGCTTGGGTAATGATTCGGTCATCATTTAAT
>DASWUO010000362.1:0-1655 GCA_036401615.1 Bacilli bacterium
GACTTGGTCGTAATGGATATTAGTACTTTTGCAAAGCGGGAGAGCATGTTGAGACTTAGAGAAAATCTTGTTGCGGTGGAAGAGGAAAGATTGGGTGGAAAGCATGGTGCTTCAGTTGATGATGTAGCATCCATGATGCAAATAGCAATAAAAGAGGTCATCAATGGAAAACGAAGATAAAAGTTATTCGGTCATTATTTCAGATAAAGCAAGTGAAATGCTGGTATCCCATGCTCGATTTTTAGCCGAGGTGAGCGAAGAAGCTGCACAGAATTTAGTTGACGATTTTAGGGTTACAGCAAAGTCGTTGGAAAAATGTCCTGATAGAAATCCTTGGCTATCAGACCCGGTTTTGCCGATTAACAAGTATCGGAAATTACTTTTATACAGACGTTATCTTTTAATTTATCAAGTTAAAAATAACACGGTATTTGTGGAATATATTGTTGACTGCAGACAAAATTTTGGATGGCTTTTATAGCCGAACCAAGTAAATATGATATGGGATGAACAACCGGTAGAGTGCTTGCATGGCATGCAAGAGGTCAGGGGGGCAGATTGCTTGGGCTGGAGCGAAGCGGAAGGAAACCGCAATTGAAATGCATCCTCTATGGTCGTCGCCGTTGTAATGGCTTCTTCGTAAAGTTAATGGACATTTCAATATCCCCCTTGCCTCCACCATAATAAAATTAATAATCCTTTGACATTAATTGTCGAGGGATTTTTGTTTTGAAGAATCGTCATAATTTTCTGGTTCCTTCGTGATTTTGCTGTTTTTGTGTATAATGGAGTTATACATAAATAGTTCGTTTTTTCGAACATCTATCATAAGGGCGAGCTATCCTTCATTTCAAATTATGAAGCTGGGAGAAAACCGATGAATAAATTAAAGGAGTCCGAAATAACCTCATTAACCAACGAGGAACGAGCAGCCATAGCTAAGCTTAAAGAAAGACTGAAGCAGGAATTTCACCTAGTCAAGTTAATTTTGTTCGGTTCAAAAGCAAGAGGAGATCATACAAAAGATTCAGATGTAGATCTGATGGTCTTGGTGGAAGAGCCCAAATCATTAGAAACGCGTATGAAGCTTTCAGACTTGCAGTTTGAGGTCATCATGGAGCAAGATGCTCCACTAATGACCATGCTGGAGAATTACGACAATTGGATGAAAGAAGTAGGCATTTCCCTGCCATTAAAAGATAATATAGAAAGTGAGGGAGTGGAGATTGAGATATAGCGATTCTGCAAGAGTTATGCTGGGAAAGGCCAGTGGCTCCTACCTCTCCGCTTCAAACGATATAAGGAATGGAATATTCGATAGGGCGGTAAGTTCCCTGTACTATTCTGCATTTCAGACAGTAACAGCGTTAATGCTTTTGAGAGAATTACGAAGTAAAAGCCATACCGATGTCAGAGCATACGTGAATAGGGATTTGGTTCGTCCGGGTCATTTATCGATTGAATTAGGCAAGATGTATAACCGGTTGATGGATATGCGCAGTGATGCCGACTATAGTGACAGTGTAACCTTTTCCAAGCATGAGGTTGAATCCTTAGCAGAACGGGTGAAAGAATTTAATTCGGCAGTGAAATCCATCATCAATTCAGATGGTCTGGAGACGGATTCATTTGTTTGATTTTTTTAGGGATGCTTT
>DASWUO010000363.1:0-3806 GCA_036401615.1 Bacilli bacterium
CGGTTAGTGCATTGCGTCAAGTGGTTTTTGGCCCCCCTATGCACCAAGCATTAAACCAATTAAATGAACAATTAACGCTGAATTTAAAATCAGATGTCACTATTCCTCCAACCCTGAAGGCTTCATTAACGCTTCTGCAGGATACGATCAAACAGATACAAACGATTTCCGCGAACTATAGCAATCAACTAAGTTCGGATCAGGGAGATCAGACAAGGGAAGCTAACCCGATTGATCCGTCTAAAGTAAATCAACCATCCGGCAAACAATTGGCCATCCAAGCAAACGTAAATCTTGATGCTGATCCATCTACTGGGCCGCCTCTTAATAAAACGCCGGTTTCTTCCTTGCCGGCAAATACGGTTTTACCTGAACAGGCTGTAAAGCCAGATACTAAAATTTCTGTACAAGGTTCTGCACAAAGTAATATTCCAGGTAATACCGTGAATCTTGTTCAGAATCCTGCGCAAAGTCCTGTTCAAGGAGCACTTTCCGGGTCGCCGGAACCTTCTGCAAAAATTATTGATCCTGGTATTAGAATTACGGATTCACAAGAAATGGTGTCGAACAATAAGGGTAAGGGATTAACTGATACCTACGAAACAGCTGTAAAAAATCCACAGAACTCTGCTGTAAACCAAGCTTCCACGAACAGAGCCAACAATGCGCCGTCTAATGCATCTCTTAACATGCTGCCTATTGCTGCCTCCTATCCACAGGGTACTGCTGCAGGTAGTTCGTCAGGCACATCAACAGTTATACCACCGAATAATAATTCAACAGTTTTTCAACCTCAAGGTACTCCAACTCCGCCTAAGGGCGGCTTCATTGCTTCACCTATTACCAGTGGAGAAGACCAGATAGATATGATTAGCCGCATGCTCAAAGCTGTAGGTCTAGAGCATGAGAATCAAGTAGTAAAATCACTCGGAAATCTACAATTACACAATGGCAAAATAGATTCCAACTTATTGTTCGCTGCTGTCCAATCGGGTGAAAATATAGAGATCCCTTTATTTCAACGGGATACAACGAACATAACCAACACCTTGAAAAGTTTATTATTGCAATTAAGCTCAGCTAATGAACTGCCGCCGGCTTTGAAAGAAAATATGCAGCAGCTTCTTCAACAGGTTACCGGTCAACAGCTTTTCGCCATTCCTGATCGAACCTCGATGTTCTCGCATATTACCTTATTCTTGCCTTTGACTAATGCCAATGGGGAGCAAACTGCTTCGGTGCATGTGCAATCCAGAAGAGGGAAGAAGGGTGAGCTTGATGCTAATAACTGCAGGCTCTTGTTCGATTTACATATGAAGGTGTTGGGGGAAACCATAGTGGATGTACAAGTCGTGAACCGAATTGTTGCCCTTCAGGTGCATAACGATCATCCGTTTATCTCCGAAATCCTCGAATCCAACCGTAAAGAAATAGCTGCGGCAGTGGAGAAGGTAGGATATCAATTCTTATCCATGAAAAGCAATCCCTTTCCTGCTAAGGAAAACACAGACGGGTCATTGGAAAAACACGAAGTCAGCAACACCGCTGCATCCTTATACGGTTCAAAACCCTATAAAGGGGTGGATGTTCGCATATGAGCAACAATAAATCCATGAAAAAGGCAGTTGCCCTCCGTTATTCTCCGGAGCAGATTGCCCCGGTATTGGTAGCCAAGGGTAAAGGACATGTGGCCCAAGCCATACTGGATAAAGCCAAAGAACACGGAATACCGATTCAAGAAGATGCATCGTTAGTAGAGGTGCTTTCGGGATTGGATCTGGATCAGGCCATTCCGCCTGAGCTCTATCAACTTGTTGCGGAAATATTAAGCTTTATTTACCGCTCAGAACAACGCGCTAAACATATGGGTGATACCCGTGGACAATAGCAAAGACCAGAGGAGAAGTGTCGGCAGCCAAGGAGAGCTGTTGGCGATGGAGCATTTAAAAACCATTGGCTATGAAATTATCGTCTCCAATTGGAAGTGTAAAACCGGTGAAATAGATATTATTGCTCAATTGGACCAAACTCTTATTGTTGTAGAGGTCCGTACTAGAGTAACGAGGGGCAGGTTCGGAACCCCTCAAGAATCCGTTAACTATCATAAACAAAATAAAGTAAGAAGCACGGCAAAAGTGTACATTCAACAGCATAATAAGTATGATAAATCGATTCGTTTTGACGTGATTGCTATCTATCTTAAAGCAGATGGGTCACTGTTAGAGCTAAATCACATCGTTAATGCTTTTTAATTATATTGGATGGTATCCTTATATTCTTGTGTGATGAAAATAAAATCAATTAGACGAGTTGGAAATATGTATGATATAATTAGTTATCGAGGAAATGATGAGGGGGTAAATTTAAATGGAGCAGATTGTTAAATCGGAAAGTGAAATTCGAATAAGATATCAGATAACAATACCAGAAGAAATAAGAACAAGGGCAAAATTGAATATTGGTGATTCTTTACTCTGGCAGTACGATGAGATACGCCGGGAGATAATTGTTATGCCCAAACCAAAATCTTTCTCCGACAAATTATGGGGACTTGGAAAGGACATTTGGGAACAGGAACCCGCAGATGAATATATTCGCAAGGAGCGTACTGAATGGTAGCGTCAAACTTTCTTCAACATAGTAAGAAAATTGCCTTAGATACGAACCTGTTCATTTATGTCTTTGAACAACATCCCGAATTTGGGGAGAAAGCCAAAGCTATTTTGGAGCATATTGAAAACGGGTTTGTCGATGCAGTAGCTTCTTCCGTCTCTTTAACAGAGATCTTGGTTAAACCCATACGTGAAGGAAACCTAACTCTGGAGAAGCAATACAAATTGCTATTCTCACACTTTCCCAACCTTACTATATGGCCAATTGATAACTTGGTCGCTGAACAAGCCGCCTACCTCCGTGGAAAGTACAATATTAAAACGCCCGATGCATTGATTGTGGCTACAGCGCTCGTGGCGAATGCAGATATGTTTATTACTAATGATCAGCGACTTGAACTTGTGAAGGAAATAAAATGTGTGTCACTGGGCCAACTATAGGACGGAAGATGAAGAAGATAGTGTATCTACTATGGATCTAAAGACCTTATATAAACTGTGGAGTCGTAGAGGCCAAGTAGTTTACTAATATGATTTTTTCACTTTTCTATCTAAACTTCGATACTGGATCGCTTCTGCCAAGTGGCTAGTCTCAATTGAGTCGCTTTGCTCAAGATCAGCAATCGTTCTGGCGATCTTTAATATTCGGTCATGGGCTCTTCCGCTTAAACCTAAGGCATCAAAAGAGTGAATCATAAGTTCAATTGCTTCTTCATTTAGCTGACAGTGTTTGCGCAGCAATTTCCCTGATAGTTCACTGTTAAAATGGATATTGGAATTATGGTAACGATTCTTTTGAATCAATTGGACACGGCTTATCATTTGCTGCATCTCTAAAGAGGATAAGTTTTTTTGACTAGAAGAAAATGTTGCATAATCGAGTCGGGGCACTTCTACATGCAGGTCAATTCGATCTAAAAGCGGACCTGAGACTCTTGAACGATATTGTTCTGTTTTAATAGGGCTGCATATACAAAAGTTGGTTTTTGTCTCTGCACCAAGGTAACCGCAAGGGCAAGGGTTCATTGAAGCGGCAAGAATAAAGTGGGCAGGAAATGTAAGCACCCCCCGGGCTCTCCCGATTGTAACATGGCGATCCTCTAGAGGTTGTCTTAAAACTTCTAGAGTATTCCTTGAAAACTCGGGAAACTCATCGAGAAATAAAATTCCCCGGTGTGCCAGACTTACTTCCCC
>DASWUO010000364.1:0-4916 GCA_036401615.1 Bacilli bacterium
CACCCGGATGATCTCACAGCCTTGGGCTATACCAAACGCAACGGTCACCGCTGTACCTTCCACTACATCCTCAGCCGGCAGGTTGAGGGTGTGCCGAATAAAGCTCTTTCTCGAGGTTCCGAGCAGAACCGGATATCCCATGGAAACAATGTCTTTCAAATGGTTCATGAGGATTAAGTTGTGCTGTATTGTTTTGCCGAAGCCTATACCCGGATCTAAAATGATGTTCTCCTCCGCAACCCCGGCCTTATGCGCTATTTCTATACTTTCATATAAATCTTCAATTACTTCTTGAACCAAGTTCCGGTATTGGCTTTCTTTGCGATTATGCGACAGGATCACCGGGCATTGAAATTCTGCAGCAACCTTGGCCATTTCGGGATCTGCTTTAAAGCCCCAAACATCATTGATGATCTGGGCACCGGCTTCCATAGCTTGCCTTGCCGTTTCCGCTTTATAAGTATCGACCGAAATGGGAACTCTAAGCACTGCTTTTAATGCTGTAATAATCGGGATCGCTCTGTGGAGTTCTTCTTCAAGTGAAACGGGCTCTGCCCCGGGCCGGGTAGATTCGCCACCCACATCAATGAGATCAGCGCCCTCTTCCACCATGCGTAATGCCCTGGCTACAGCGGTTTCGGTTGTGACATACCTTCCTCCATCAGAGAAGGAATTCGGCGTTATGTTTAATATGCCCATAATTAATGTGCGGCGGCCAATCTCGATAGTCAATTCCCTGCAATTCAACGCCCTTATGGGGGTTCTGTTTGGATCCATGAAGTTCACTTCCTAAATTTAACTGGGATAAAGCTTCAAAAAGACCTTAAATCGAAAATGCTAATTAATTATCTGACAATAGGGTTCCAAAAAGAGCTTATTTCCATGAAGCACTCCGGTTTGAACTGTATCAATAACATATAGGGTCATTTCAAGCACCTATTGCAGAATAAGCATAAGGGTTTAGGGCAATAAGGTTGAAAAAGGATCTAATGGTGAGCAACGTACTCTATAGAGTAAGATCCCCTTAGTCGGTTGATGGCAGTTATTCATGCCGATGTGCTATCTTCCTTAGTTCCGCGCTGCCTGTCGATAAAGCTCCATCAATTGTCGTGTATGAACACCCGCTTGGCCATCGCCCACTTGCCAAGATGCCCCTTGCTCATCAAACAGCCTGCACACCGGGACCAACCCCTGAATCGAATTCGTCAGAAAAATTTCATCTGCGTCCAACAAATCCTGCCATTCATAGTGTCCCTCTACAACTTCCATTCCGGCCTGAGCTGCGAGTTTGAGCACAAATGCCCTGGTCACTCCCGGTAAAATACCCGTACTTACAGCCGGCGTATACCCCATACCTTTGTTCATATAAAAAAGATTACTAACGATCCCTTCCGCCAGATGTGCGGATTCGGTCAAGAACAAGCCTTCCGCTTCTTGGGCCCAAGGGTAGGTTAGCAATTCCCGTTTGGCCAGAATGTTATTCATGTAATGTATGGACTTCAACCGGACAGTACCCTCAGGAGTATTGCGGCGAATCCGCAGCCGCTGCAGTGGTTTGCCCACCTCATATAAGTCCGCGTGATAAGAAGGGAGTTCCTTCATATAGACAATAACGGACGGTTGATCATAGTCGCCGGAAGGTAAACCAAGCGGCTGCCTCCCGGCTGAAACGGTGTAGCGGATATAAGCGTCGGTCAGTCGATTAGCGTTAAGCAAAGCAAGAATGGTTTGTTCCACCTGCCCCGGTGCCGCTTCGAAATCAATGCCAAGCTCCCGACACCCGCCCATCAAGCGATCTAAGTGCTCTTTTAGCAAAAAAGGCCGACCTTTGTAAGTGCGAAACGTTTCGAACAAACCTATTCCGTACAGAAACCCATGATCATAAACGGAGACCACAGCCTCGTTCTCATCACACAGGATGCCATTAACGCTGATCTTCATCTAACTGCCTCTTGTGTATTGGAACTATTGATAAAGTTGCGAAGCAGCTGCTTCCCGTGATCCGTGATAATGGATTCCGGGTGGAATTGCACCCCTTCGATGTTAAAGTGTTTGTGACGGAGTCCCATGATTTCGCCATCTGCGGTTTCTGCACTGATTTCCAGGCAATTCGGCAAAGTTTCCCGGCGCACGATGAGAGAATGGTAACGGGTGGCTGTATAGGGTGAAGGAATGCCCTCAAAGATGGTTTTGCCGTCATGAAGGATCTGTGAGGTTTTGCCATGCATCAGTTTCTCAGCCCGTATCACCTCTCCGCCAAAAGCCTGACCTATCGCCTGATGCCCCAGACATACACCGAGTATAGGAATTTTTCCTTGAAAATGTTGAATCAGCTCTAAGCTAATCCCCGCCTCATTCGGAGTGCAGGGTCCCGGGGAAATAAGAATATGATTGGGCTGCAGCTGTTCAATGGTTTGCAGGTCGATTTCATCATTGCGGCGCACTATCACCTCTTCTCCAATTTCGCCCACATACTGCACCAAGTTGTAAGTAAAGGAATCATAATTATCAATCACCAGAATCATGGCAATAGCCCCTTTTCACTGTATTGTATAGCTTTCCACAAAGCCTTCGCTTTATTAAGCGATTCGTAGTATTCATGCTCCGGATCCGAGTCAATGACAATCCCCGCTCCAGCCTGAATGTATCCTTGTCCCTCATGAACAATCAATGTACGTATAACTATATTAAATTCCATATTTCCATTATAGTCAATCCATCCGATGGAACCAGTATAAGGTCCCCTGCGAACGGTCTCTAATTCTTCAATAATTTCCATTGTCCTGATCTTGGGCGCACCGGTTATTGTCCCTCCCGGAAAGACCGCGGCTATGACATCAAAGGCATCTTTGTCTTCCTGTAACTCCCCTTGAACTTGCGACACAATATGCATCACATGGGAATAATACTCGATCACCATAAAATCCTCCACTTTCACGGAGCCGTAGCGGGATATGCGGCCAAGATCATTCCGTTCCAAATCAACAAGCATGATGTGTTCGGCGCGTTCTTTATCACTCTGGATTAGATCAGCGGCCAGTTCCTTGTCCTCCTGCGCATCGATACCTCGGGGGCGGGTTCCTGCAATGGGTCGAGCCATGACTTGGTTCCCTTCAACCCTGACCAGAAGCTCAGGTGAAGCCGAAACGATCTGAAAGTCAGGAAAACGCATAAAGCCCATATATGGCGATGGGTTGGAAAGACGCAGCCACTCGTACACATCCTCTGCCGCGGTTTCAATGGCCCTGCTCTGCCGAACAGCTAAATTTACCTGAAATACATCACCCTGACGAATATATTCTTGGACTTGAAGGACAGCCCTCATGTATTCGTCTTTGCTTAATGAAGTTTGGATGCCTTCGATAGCCTCGATATCGATTTGAATATCGTTGTTAAGGATATGGGATTGGAAAGTTTGTTCCCTCATTTGGGAGGTAGTATACCCGGAATTGTCTTGTTCGGCACTCATGATCTTGTCCCAAAGCTTCTTCATTTCGAGTGCGGATTGGCCCGTTATATCGTATTGCTCTTGTAGAGCAAGGGATTTCGTTGTTGAGGACGAAGTTGAGGTTGGAACAGGAACGTGGATTGCGCAGTAAAGTTCATTTTCCTGAAGATCCCTAATCCATAACTGGTTGATCATCATAAAATAGTAATCCGGTATCTGTATGCCCCCAGAAATTCGCGGTTCAATTTTCTCAATTGTGCGCACCACATCATATCCCCAGTACCCGGCGCAACCGCCAATAAACTTAGGTGCTCCCTCGACCTTTGGTGATTGGAAGGGCTTCATCCACTCTCTGACCAACTCAAGAGGGTTGCCCTCCACGTGAATGGGAGGAGTTCCATCTCTATAGTCAAGCTGTGCCTGAGTTCCTCTGCCTTGGATAGTCGAGTCAGGGTTTAAGCCCAAGAAGGTATATCTTCCCGACTTTCCGCTTTCCAAAACAAAAGCGCAATCTTGCGCCTGCTTCCAAGCCTCTTCCCATGAGGCCGCCCCGTGCGATTCCAATGGGAATTTGATAACATACGGCAGCATGGTGTAGGCCTTGGCCTTGGCATCAACGTCGATATCCGTTTCGATATAGGTACTGGTGTTGCTATTGGAACTGATATGTGTCCAAGCTTCCCATTGTTCAAATGATGTTAAAATCACAAACCGTTCTTCCTTCCGGTACATTCAGCTGGCTGTGGAACTGGAGTACGCTATTTTCGCAATTCCCCTAATTAGACCCGCCTCCCGGAACTACATTCCGCTATTTGGCCTAAATAAAAGGATTAGACTCAATTTTGCTGAAATAAGATACCGTAGATCCGTGAATCAGCCATTATCATGATTATTTTAATAATAACGCCCTGTAGTTCCGTTAAGCTAATGTATTATCGCTATTTTGAAAAAAAGCCCCACACATGGTGGGGCTGAATCTGATCAGTTAACCTACTCTTCAAACTGGTACAACGGAGTGCTCAGGTAACGCTCGCCGTTACTTGGAATTACAGCCACAACCCGTTTGCCTTTACCCAGCTCTTTGGCCACTTTCAATGCGGCGAAGATAGCGGCTCCGGACGAAATTCCGCCAAGAATACCTTCTTCTTTAGCCACCCGGCGCGCTGTGGCAAAAGCATCCTCATTCTCCACCGTAATGATCTCATCAAATATGCTGGTGTTTAAAATTTGTGGTACAAAGCCTGCGCCAATCCCTTGAATCTTGTGTGGTCCCGGTTTCCCGCCTGATAATACAGGGGAAGCGGCTGGCTCCAAGGCGTAAATCTTGATGCCCGGAAAGTTGGCTTTAAGCACTTCGCCTGCGCCAGTAATGGTTCCGCCGGTACCGATCCCAGAGATAAAAGCATCTAACTTGCCATCATGTGAATTAATCGCTTCAACAATCTCCGGGCCTGTGGTTTCACGGTGA
>DASWUO010000365.1:0-3383 GCA_036401615.1 Bacilli bacterium
TCGCCTACCTGGCTGTCCCCGTCTCCTTGGCCTACATGTTTGCTTTTATTGTAATTAAAGCGGAAACGAAATTCGTCCAAGCTGCGGATGGGCACCTTCACCACCTGTTTACCGTCCGACAAGATAATATTCTCTTCTGTAACAAGATCCGGCAAGTTCTTTTTTATCGCTTCACGAATTTTATGCTGATGCCTTGTTTGATCCTGATATCCTTTCCGATGCAACGACCAATCTTCCCTCGACACGATAAACAGCGGACTTGACATGAACCCCACCTGCTTTCACTACTTTGATATCCTTGTTACTCAATATATTCATGGCAGGATACCTTATGTGAACAAATATTGAAACCAATCCAAGAAGCCGATTCAGGGTAAAAAGAAAGAGGCTGTCTTCCGGTAGAAATCAAAATCTCTACTTGGGACATCCTCTTTTTTTGTATTATTTCTAAATTTAAGTTACATCATGTTTGAAAACGTGCCTGCCACAATAAGAATGATGATGATAATCCAACCCACGGAATTTAGAAGCGTTCCCATTACGGCAAATAATTTCTTGCGGTTTTTTTGCAGCAATCCAACAATCCCCAAGATAGCACCAATTAGACTAAGGATGACCGATCCGAAAAAAGTAAGAGTAATCACGATCAGGAGGGGAGCAAATTCTTTTATCTGCCCTTCAGTTAAATTTCCCTGCGCAAGTGCGATATCGGCCAATTCATCTTTGGCAATTACAGCCGTTACAATGATCAAGGCGACAACCAATACAATCGTAATAATCGCAAGGATAAAAGAGGCAATTCCCAAACCCGAATGCTTCAGAACAGGCGGTGCTTCATGGCGAACGATAATCGGTTCTTGAACTTCTGAAAAAGGTTGGTTGTCCATAATCAGGCTCCTTATTAATTTTTTTGTCGTTTAAAAGAACATTCGACATATCTTGTATATTTCCTTTAATTGAAATAAGACTTTTCTTAATACTATATACCCACTTTTCCCTACTGGAAATCACCCCTTAAATCAGCTATGATTAGAAAAAAGGAGAAATGAGCAATGGAAACGGAACAGTTATTTAACAGCTATGCAAATGGGTATAACCTAGTTTCTCAAGCGATTTCCGGATTATCGGAAGAAGAAATCTCGTATAAACCTGCTCCGGATTCTTGGAGTATTCATGAAATTATCATCCATCTGGCTGATTCTGATATTGTGGGGATTCATAGAATGAAGAAGGTGTTAGCGGAAACGGACCCGCTGCTTACGGCTTATGACCAAGACTTGTGGGCGAATAACACCCATTATGCCAGACTTGATTACAAGCAGCATTTAGCTTTATTTAAGCTTCTGCGGGAGAGTTTCGTTTCTTTGCTGGGGCATGTAACGGAGAATGATCTCTTGCGGACTGGTATTCACAGTGAGGCTGGCAAGTTAACACTAAAACAACTTTTGGAAAATTACATCAAGCACGTGAGTACGCATGTTCAACAAATTGAGCGGGTTAAACAGGCCTATTCCTCAAATATGTAAATTTCTGCACTTCACCTAGAATAACTAAGGAGATCACCGGACATGGGTAAAGTGACCTGCAGGAATATCTTTATCATCATGGCTGCCTTGATTCTATTAGTGATAGCGAGCATCCCTGCCAATCTCTCTACTCCTGCGGCAATCCGTTTCGCTGAACAGAACACGGATCCTATTCTCTGGATGTACACCTCAAGCGAAACGAGTGAAACCGCGGGAGATCTATTCGTCAAGCGTGAAGGAGCAGATGCTGTCAGGGTTGCGGCAGAAGTGCTTCTCGGCAGCCATGTGGCGTTTAGCAACGGGAAGAAAGTATTGTATCTGGATGATGTACATCGCCTATATTTACTTCAATCGGGCACAGCAGCAGAGTTCATAGCTGATCATATTTCCAGATTTCAATATGGATTCTCCGCGGACGGCGGCAAGGTGTACTATAAAACAGCCGAAAACAAATTATTCGTTAAAGAGGCCTCCACTCCCCCAGTACTGGTTGCGGGGCAAGTAAACTATTACCGAATAGCAGCGGATGGGAATTCGGTGTATTTTATAGATGAACAACAGAATCTTTATTTACATTCCCAACCGGATCCCCCGCGTAAAATAGCTTCCTTGGTGACCAACTTTTCAACTTCAGATGATGGGCGTTCCCTCATTTATTTGGATGAAGCAAGAACGTTGTATCTTGTTAATTCAGGTCAATCCCCAATTGCGCTGACAAATGGAGAAATGAAGGTCGGCCAATTGGAAATTTCCGCGGACGGAGCCATCATAACATACACCATCCATGATCAAGAGGAGGGTGTTTTCAGCGATCTGTATGTTTATTATAACTCTGAAAAGGGCCTGAGGAGCATAAAAGCCGCTGAAGAGGTGACTGATTTCCATACTGCGGACCAAAGAAATTACCTTTATTATCTCAAACGAAACAAGCAGTTTTTCGAATACGATATAACAACCGGGAACCATGATATGATGAGTGGAGATGTGGCGGAATTCAAAATAAGTCCGAACGAAGAAACCATTCTTTACCTCACAGAGAGCAATGACCTCTATGTTAAGCAAGGGTTAACCAAAGCGGTAAGAATAGCCTCAGGCGCATCAAAGCCGGATATCGTAGACGACCATAATGTCATATTCTCCAAAGATGATATTGATGTTTATTATATGCGAATAGGGCATGAGAAGACGAAGTTATCAGGACTAAAACAATATGCCGTAGATACGGATCACCTTTATTACATGACGAGCTACGGAAACCTTAAAGTGATCCCCGGGGATCAAGAAGAGGCAACCGTGTGGGTCAGCAACCTCGAAGACTATCGAAGAATCTATACAAACCATCATTTGTTATATAAAAAATTATTTGATTTAGAAGATTTAGAAGGAGATTGGCGGTTTTCGGATGGAAATGGCTATTTGAATTTTTCAAGTATAACAAACCAACGGGGCTTGCTGATCTTTCAAGAAGATGAGGGCAAACGGAGTATTCCCTTCTTCATTGAATTTGTTTCAGAGACGAGGGTTCATCTGCTGCTGCTGGGAGAAGAGGAAGGCAGCCTGATCATCTCTAAATCAGGAAAGAATTTGGCCATACAAATAAACGGCCAATTGCACCATTTAATTAAGGGTTCCAAAGAGGTGAATTAAAGTAGAACTTTAGAAGAAACTTTGTTTAAGAGAGGCGGGAACATCCAAGATGGAGAGCACAAAAGCACCACACAAGAGCTTGCCCCGCCGGTATCTGGCGTTTGTAATGCCTTATAAATACCATATCCTGCTGATCATTGTGCTTGGCATTCTGCAATTTGCGGTACCCTTAACGGGACCTTGGATGATCAAAATACTGATTGATGAAGT
>DASWUO010000366.1:0-5137 GCA_036401615.1 Bacilli bacterium
ACAGGATCATTGGGATGATCATACACAAAGCATTGTGGTTTCCCGGTTGATTCGTGATTTTAAATACCGGTTTCTGACGATCCTTGAAGCAGAGATGGTAAGAGTCATTAGTTCCATGTTGGTGGATGATGATGATCCGGCTATTATTCAATACGTGATCTGCCACATAGATGAAAAACTTAGCCAACCCATCGGGGAGGATGAGCGCAGACCGGGTGTACCCAAGGCAGCGGATCTCATACGGGAAGGCCTTCGGGCGCTAGAAGTTCATGCGGTGTCTAACTTTTTGGTCCCTTTCACCAGTTTAAGACCGGATCTGCAGCACATGCTGCTTACTGAGATTAGCGAAGATCGAGCCGCACCGGTGGAGCATTGGGAGGGTGTACCGCAAAAAGAGCTTTTTAAAAAAATATTAAATCTGACCCTGGAAGCCTATTACTCTCATCCTAGCGTATGGTCCGAAATCGGGTATGGCGGCCCCGCCTACCCCCGCGGTTATGTAAGAACACAGATGGGTCAATTGGATCCTTGGGAGGCGCAGCCGGAATGATGTTTCGCAGATTTGCCGATGAAGTGGTGGATGTAGTCATTGTAGGAGCAGGTGCGGCCGGGGGAGTGTTGGCCAAGGAATTGAGCGAAGCCGGAATGCGTGTGGTTGTTATAGATGCCGGGCCTTTTCGCGACCCGCAGAAGGACTTTGCCAGTGATGAATTAGCCATGCAGAGTTTAGGTTGGCAGGACACGAGAATTGTAGACGGCAACAACCCGCTGAATATGGGGCATAATAATTCCGGAAGAGGCATTGGCGGAGGAACCGTACATTTCACAGGAGTCTTTTTACGATTCCATGATGTGGATTTTAAGATGAAAACATTGGATGGTGTAGGTGAGGACTGGCCCATTGATTATAGTGACTTGGAGCCTTATTATTCACGAATTGAACAGGAAATTGCAGTTTCGGGACCTAGACATTTCCCGTGGGGCAATTTTCACGGCCCCTACCCTTACCCCGAACGAGAAATGTTAAGTCCCAATGCTTATATGTTCCAGAACGGCTGCGATAAACTTGGGATTCAGTGGGTGGTTTCTCCATTGGCTATTCTCTCTGCTCCTTTCGAGGATCGGCCACCGTGCATCAACCGGGGGTTTTGCAACCAAGGCTGTATGCCCAATGCCAAATTCAGCACACTGATTGTTCATATTCCCAAAGCAATTAGGGCAGGAGCCGAAGTATTGTCCGACTGTATGGTAACGCGGGTGAATATGGGGAAGAATGGATTAGCCAGCGGCGTGACCTTTATCCATGATGGCCAGACTTATGAACAACGGGCCAAGGTGGTGATTCTTTCGGCTTTTGTTGTGGAAACGCCCCGACTCTTGTTTAACTCGGCTTCTCCCGAATTTCCCGACGGGTTGGCCAACCGCAGCGGTTGGGTAGGCAAGGCGGTGATGCCGCACAGCAGCAGCGATGTTTATGGCAAATTCAACTATGAAGTGCGAATTTACAAAGGCACCCCTGTTCTATCGACAACACAGGATTTTTATAGAACTAACCTGGAGCGGGGATTTAAGCGGGGATACACTCTTCATGCCCACGGTGCCCGGCCTTTAGGTTTTGTTAAAGGCATTTCTCAATCGCGGGATGGTCTGCTTTGGGGAAAAGGGTTAAGAGAAACC
This sequence comes from Bacilli bacterium, assembly GCA_036401615.1. Classification (GTDB taxonomy): domain Bacteria; phylum Bacillota; class Bacilli; order Paenibacillales; family DASWUO01; genus DASWUO01. The sequence continues at coordinate 1,678 of DASWUO010000366.1, forward strand.
GTGCTCGATTACAATTATTACGGCCGCATAACGATGGTCGGCGAGGTACTGCCAAACGAGGAAAACCGGGTTACCTTGAGCGGCGAAACCGATGAGTACGGGCTGCCCCGCGCTAAATTAACCTTTAGTTATGGAGAAAATGATCTTAAGTTGATAGACCATGCCGTTTCTTCGATGAGCTCTATTATTAATGCTGCAGGGGGCCAGCCGGCATTTGTTACATCGGATACCGCCCATTTAATGGGAGGGTGCCGTATGGGCAATGACCCGAAAACCTCTGTCGTTAATTCTTACGGACAGTCACACGATATCGCCAACTTATTTATATGCGATGCCAGTATTTTCGTCACCTCGGGCGGAGGAAACCCGACGAATACCGTGATGTCCTTGGCCTTGCGGACGGCAGATTACCTTAAGGAGCTGGCCGTTAAAGGCGAGGTTGTGGCTGGGGTATTATAATAAATTAGGTTTTTTCCAGAAAATTGCGGATGACGATCGTCAGTTCTTCTGGTGATTCAATCATGCTTAAATGGCCCATTCCTTCAAGTTTGACCCGTGTTATTTGGGGTCCTTCCACTATCAAGGCTTTTTCGGCCGGAATGACTTGATCTTCACTTCCTGCAACCAATAATACCGGTACTTCGATCGTACTCAGAACTTCCCTTCTATCCGGGCGGCAGCGCATCCCTTGAAGCGTATGAATCGCCCCTTTCGCAGTGGTGGTTCTTCCGATTTGTTTGGCGGCCTCCACCTGCTCCGGCATCGTAACCAGATGCTCCGGAGCAAACAGCTTTGGAATTAATCCTTCAATGTACGGGTACATCCCTTCACGGTTAATATCGGCTATATCCTTGAGCCTTTTGGCCATGGCTTCTTCTGTATCGGGAAAACCAGTAGAATGGATCAGGGCTACCCGCTCTAATCGATCAGGATATTTCTCGGCAAAAGCCAAAGCCGCATACCCTCCTAAGGAATGTCCAAACAAACTAACCTTCGGCAGTTCCAAGACATCCATTAATCCCATAATATCCTCGGCTATTAGATCCATGCTATACATTTCATCGGGTATGGAGGATTGCCCGTGTCCCCGTAAATCGGGAGTGATGATACGATATTTGCTTTCCAGCTCCGGAACAATCCTCTCCCAATAAGCCGAAGTTCCACAAAAGCCATGCAGCAAAATAAGCGGTTCTCCCTCACCCCGATCATCGAAAGCAATTTCGATTCCGTTAGTAAATTTAATGAACTCAATGACAGCACCTTCCATTCTTAACACCTCTTCTATCCGGTTTAATATAGTTATTTTTACCCGAAATCCGCTCTTTTGCAACAAAATATTCTCAAGGGCAAAAGTTATATGCCTATCCTCTACAATCTGCCGTCTCCTATGGAACAAGTTTTTCATAATATAAAGGATAGGAAGGAGGGAGGCTGTTGAACCAAATGTCAGTCAATTTTATTTCGGCTGGAATCGGCGTTTCGCTCACTTATGCATTTGGTGGATGGACGGATTTATTCGGTATCTTGCTAATGACGATGGCCATTGATTATATTTCAGGTGTTGCAGCGGCTCTTAAAGAGAAAACCGGGTTAAACAGCCATACCGGATTTTGGGGCTTAGCCAAAAAAGGGTTTATGTTGTTGATTATTATGTTAGCCCACCGAATCGATATTTTTCTAGGTACTGACAGTATAACCATGAGCGGGGCAATTTATTTCTATATGGCCAATGAACTCATCTCCATCATCGAAAATTATGGCAGATTGGGACTGCCTTTACCTTATCAGATTAAGCAATTTATTCAGATCCTGAATAATAAATCAAGCCCGCCTGACACAAAACGAAATGACCAAGATATCCCTTAAATATAAACCGGCATAGGGTCAAACTTATTGGCGTTCTCCAGCATGCTATTGGTTTCATCATTAAAGAGATAAATCCGGTGAATCAGTACAGCCACTTCCGTTCCCGCAGGCAGCACCTCTTGTTCCAAAGAGCGGTAAGCAAAGATCTGGTAAGGGCCGACCTCTACTTCAACCTGCCAGTTGGAACCCCTGAAAGAAACATTGCGGATGATGCCTCTCTCCGCAGCCGAGGGGTAGGAAAGTTCCGGACCTAGTCCAATCTCCACGAACTCAGGACGTATAATCGCCCTTCCTTTATTTGCCCCTGCTTCGAATCCTCTAAGGTTAAGAACATTCTCCAGTACGTTGGATTCTCCAATAAAGCCGGCAACAAACGGAGTCTGCGGGTGTTTATAAATATCAAACGGCGAACCCATTTGTTCTAGCCGCCCCTGATTGATAATGATGATTTCATCCGCCACTTCAACAGCTTCTTCTTGGTCATGCGTGACGAAAATGCTGGTGATTCCAACACGCCGGATCATGTCCTTGAGCCAAGTCCTCAGTTCTTTTCTAACCTTGGCATCGATGGCCGCAAACGGCTCATCCAACAGGAGCAGCTGTGGTTCAGGCGCCAAGGCTCTGGCAAAAGCAACCCGCTGCCGCTGACCGCCCGATAATTGATGGGGAAGCCTCTTCTCCAGGCCCTTCAGTCCAGTCAATTCAATCAGTTCATCTACCTTATCTCTGATCTCCTGTTTGCCTTTCTTCTTCACCGCCAAACCAAAAGCGATATTGTCAAAAACCGTCATATGCCGGAACAGCGCATAATTCTGGAACACAAGCCCGATCCCCCGCTCCTGCGGAGGCAGATCATTTACCCTGACGCCATGGAAGAAGATATCCCCTGAATTCGGATGCTCCAATCCCGCAAGCATACGCAGAATGGTCGTTTTCCCTCCGCCGCTTGGGCCCAGAAGACCGATTAATTTTCCCTTTTCAATGTCGAAGCTTACCTCTTTGGCCGCTTCAAAGGTTCCGAAGCTCTTTCTTAGATTGTTGACTACAACATGCATAGCGGATCAGGCCCCCTTTTTTTCCGTTTGGTATTGATGGTGTTTCCACTTGCGGGCAACGGCTACATAGGTTTATGCTTACGAAGCCAGTTTTCTCCGAAAACTCTTAACTAATGCGCTTGCCAAAAAATTCACCTTAAGAATAATTCTTATTCTTAGCTTGAATTTCGAAGAAGCTTTTCAAAATCATGGTGACCATAGCCAGAATGACCAGCAGGGAAGCCACGGCAAAGGATGCAGCAAACTGATACTCATTATATAAGATCTCCACATGCAGCGGCAGTGTGTTTGTTAGACCGCGAATATGTCCGGAAACGACAGAAACGGCACCAAATTCCCCCATAGCCCGTGCGTTGCAGAGAATTAAACCGTAAAGTAATCCCCACTTGATATTGGGAATCGTGATCCGCCAGAAGATGCGCCACCCCTTGGCTCCCAAGCTTGCCGCAGCCTCTTCCTCATGAACGCCTTGGGCTTGCATTAAAGGGATCAACTCCCTTGCCACAAAAGGAAAGGTTACAAAGATGGTAGCAAGAATA
>DASWUO010000367.1:0-5310 GCA_036401615.1 Bacilli bacterium
AGCAGTCAATAATACAGGAGAATCTGAGCCCACTTCATCTGTTGAGTATAAAGAGTAAAAATTAATCTTCGATAGTAGACAGATCGCCGGCGGGCAGGTTAAGCTCCCAGGCCTTTAAGACGCGCCGCATGATTTTCCCGCTTCTCGTTTTAGGGAGTTTATCCTTAAACTCGATTTCACGGGGAGCCGCATGCGCGGACAATCCCTCTTTTACAAACTTGGCGATATCCAATTTCAACTCCTCGGAGGGAGTAAATCCCTCCCTTAAGGAGATAAAAGCTTTAATCACTTCGCCGCGCAATACATCCGGTTTACCAATGACTCCAGCTTCAGCAACCGCCGGATGCTCGACAAGCTTGCTTTCCACTTCGAAGGGCCCCACTCTCTCCCCTGAAGTATTAATCACATCATCTACCCGGCCCTGGAACCAGAAGTATCCATCCTCCTCAGCATAAGCAGAATCACCGGAAACGTACCAACCGGGAATTTTGAAGTACTCTTCAAATTTAGCCGGATTGTTCCAAATTTTGCGCATTTGAGAAGGCCAAGGAGATTTAATCGCCAAATTACCCATCTGATAAGGGGGAAGCACATTCCCTTCATCATCAAGGATGGCTGCCTTTACACCCGGTAAAGGCTTACCCATAGAACCAGGTTTAATATCCATACAGGGGTAATTGCATATTAATTGAGCCCCGGTCTCTGTCATCCACCATGTGTCATGAATACGTTGATTATACACCTTCAACCCCCAACGAACCACTTCCGGATTTAAGGGTTCCCCTACACTCATCACATGTCTTAATGTAGCCAGATTGAATTGGGATACCAAATCATCGCCCGCACTCATGAGCATGCGAAATGCTGTAGGAGCACTGTACCAAACGGTAACTTTAAACTTCTCAATCGTCTTATACCAATCTTGGGGACTGAACCGGCCTCCTCGAATGACAGTGGAAGCTCCGTTCAACCATGGGGCAAATATGCCGTAGGATGTGCCTGTAACCCAACCCGGATCTGCAGTACACCAATAAATATCATCTTCCTTTAAATCAAGAACTACTTTACCCGTATAATAATGTTGAATCATGGCGTTATGAACGTGATAAACCCCTTTAGGCTTTCCGGTGGATCCTGATGTATAGTGAACAATTAAACCATCCTCACGATCAACCCACTCGATCTCTAATTGATCCGAAGCATCAGACATCTCCTTATAATAATCATACTGGCCCTTAGAACAATCCAGATCATGCCCGACCAAGATAATATGTTTCAGGGCGGGTAATTGCTCAACCGGCACTCTGGACAGCAATGCAGGGGTAGTGATAATGGCTGCCGCTGCACAATCCTCCAAACGATCCCTAACAGCGGTCTCCATAAACGCTTCAAACAGCGGGCCTACTACTGCACCTATCTTAATGGAACCTAATAAAGCAAAGAATAATTCCGGTGTTCTGGGCATAAAAACAAAGATTCGGTCACCTTTAACAAGGCCCATTTTCTTCAATACATTACCAAACTGGTTAGATTTATGTTTCATTTCTTCGAATGTATAGGTTTCATCCCGGTTATTATCGCTATAATAAAGCGCAATTTTATTCCTCCGGGTGGATTCTGCATGCCGATCAATGGCTTCATAGGCCATGTTCAATTTACCTGTGGTATACCAAGAAAACTCCTTTTCAATATCTTCCCAACGAAAGCCTGCATGTGTGCTCTCATAATCATTCATGTTAGATCCCATAGCGGAAACTTTTACAATCTCTGTACTTTCCAACAAAATATATTCCTCCCAAAATAAGTATTTAAACGCTTCCACAGCAAATATATTATATCATGACCGTTAACTTGAATTCTACTCCCTTTCAACCCATTACAAGCTACGAAACATCTCTTCAACTATATTATAAGAATGTCTGGATGCTTTAACAGTGAAATCAACAAAATTCACATGTGCCGAACCATCTGCCTTATCTGACATGGAACGAATGACCACGAAGGGGATATCATTTTTGGAACAAACTTGAGCAACCGCTGCCCCCTCCATTTCTGTACAAGCGCCTCCTAAATCTTCGTGGAAATACTGAACCAGATCACGATTAGTTATGAATTGATCCCCTGACAAAACTCTCCCTATCATGCTAAATCCATCCAATACTTTTTGGCTCGATTCGTAGGCTGCTTGAATAAGTGCCGGGTCAGCTGCAAATATCGAGTTGGTTTCATAGGGAATGGTCCCTCTCGGAAATCCCAGTGAAGTAACATCCATGTCATGATGCATACAATCTGCAGAAATAACCATATCACCAATTTCCAAGGAGGGATGTAAGGCTCCGGCCACACCGGTAAATATAATGGCATCCACCTTATATAAATCAATCAATATCTGGGTGCATATGGCCGCATTTACTTTGCCTACCCCTGATTTACATAAGACAATTTCTTTAGACAAAAAAAAGCCTTCATAGAAATGAATGCCTGCTTTTACCGTTTTCTCCATCTGCTCTACACCTTTAAGCATTAATTCGATCTCTTCATCCATGGCTCCAATTAATCCGTATTTCTTTAATTCTGTCGTCACTATATGGTTCTCCTCGCTATAGAAATAAAAAAGGACTCATTATATATGAGCCACTGAATTGCGGTAGATGACTTCATGCGGCAAAATCACTCGAATATTCTCTACTTTTTCTTTATTCATCAACTTGGTGAGCAATCTCATGGAAACTGCGCCGATGTCATACATGGGTTGAGCAACGGTTGTTAATTGAGGCCGCACCATGGAGGCCATCCGAATATTATCTACACTAATAATGGATACATCTTCAGGTACTTTTAAACCAAAGTCCTGAATCGTATGTATTGCACCAATTCCCATTTCATCGGTTGCCGTAAAAATAGCCGTTGGCCGATCCTTTAACTCCAAGAAGTGTTTGGTTACTTCCAAACCTGATTCGTAGCGGTAGTTTCCAACCCGAACATATTCATCCCGAATTTCGATCTTGGCTTCCTCTAAAGCGCGTTTATAGCCTTGATACCGGGCATATCCCATGATAGGATCCTGCAGGGTTCCGCTTATCATGCCTATCTTGCGGTGTCCTTGTTTAAGTAAAGTTTGGACAGCATCATATGCGGCCGTTTCATGATCAATATCTACAGAAGCGTATTGAGCATTTTCGTCTGTGGTGGCACAGAGCACAATAGGTACCGAAGCCGAACGAAAAGCTTGCAGATGCTCCTCCGTAACGGTTCCACCCATAAACAGAAGCCCGTCCACTTGCTTCTCCAGCAGGGTATTGATCACTCTAATTTCTTTCTCTTTCTTCTTATCGGCATTACATAGAATAATATTGTAATGATACATGGTGGCTATATCTTCAATACCTCTGGCGACCTCAGCAAAATTGGAATTGGAAATATCCGGAATCACGACGCCGACGGTGGTGGTTTTTTTGCTGGCAAGCCCTCTGGCCACCGCATTGGGACGATAACCTAATCGTTCGATTGCTTCAACAACCCTCTTGCGGGTCTGGGGTTTTACGTTAGGATTGTTATTGACAACCCGTGAAACAGTAGCCATGGATACCAACGATTCTCTTGCTACATCATAAATAGTTACAGTCACGGTCATTCGCTCCATCTTGTTAATATATTTTTCATTCAATTACCATATTTATCATTAACGCAATAATACGACAATTTTATAATTTTCGCAATGTTAACTATTATATGTAGATATAGCATGCTTGGAAATTTGCGATAAACGGTGGTATAAATCCGTTATCCAGTCCACATCTTCCAACGATTTGGCTAGTAATAACAAATCCAGTAATTGGTTAATGCGCTCCTCCACAATGAATTCGACCGGGACATTTAACAGTTCCCTGTCGGAAACTTTATACATTAAGTGAGCAAGTTCATTCAATTCTTCGAAATGAAGTTGTTGTTTAAGCGGGTTATCTCCCAATCCCTTGATCAGCCCGGCCAATTCCCGTTTAATGTCGGGAAACACTTCACTCCGGCTGCATTCGTCACAACATAGAAGCGGGACATTCTCTATGGCCACTTTGTTGGAAAAAATAACGGTTCTTAAACGGATATTCATGACAAACCCGCAAGTACATTGCTTCTCCATGCCTGCACTCCTTTACCCATTAAACACACCAAAGATTATATATTCGACTTCACCTTAAGGTTTTCCTTCACGGAGAAATTAGTATTTTCTGGTATATGTCCAGCGTGAATAAAACTGTTTAACAAAGGGTATGGATATGAACAGCATAGCAAGTGCGGCTCCAATTGAATCATTTAGAAGATCCTTAATATCAGGGGATCTGCCTTCAACAAATCCTTGGTGATATTCATCAGTAAGGCCATATAGTAAACACAGGATGACTATTATAAATTTCAATCTAAATCCCGAAGATTCTTCCCCAAGGGCCCAGAAAAAGGTAAGGGCCAGTATGAAATAAGCAAAGAAATGCCCCCAATTAAAGCCTTTCATAAACGGAAGCCATTTCTGGAAGAAGGGTAAAAAGGTATTAAGTTCGCTCCCGGTCTGCCCGGAAAGATAATAAATGACCAGCATCCATAAAATTGCCGGCAGCCAACGGATTGTTTTCTTTAGGTTCATTTCTTATATACCACTGGAATGAACTCTTGATACAAGCAGATCAACAAACGCTTTTGTAAAAGCCGGCAGGTCTGGCGGCCTTCTCCCGGACACAATATTCCGGTCCACCACCACTTCCTGATCCACCCAGATCGCTCCTGCATTTTCCATGTCATCTTTAATGCCAGGGGTTGATGTCATCGTGTAGCCTGCACATATTTTCGCCGAAATAAGCACCCATCCTGCATGACAGATATGTGCGATAGGTTTTGCCTCCTGATGGAATTCTCTCGTCAACTGCAATACGGTTTCATACCTGCGCAATTTATCAGGAGCCCATCCGCCCGGGACATATAAGCCTATATAACTTTTAGATTTAACCTCATCAAAGGAAAATTCTGTTGTTAACGGAACGCCATATTTGCCATGATAAACTGTCTTTGCTTTTGGTCCCGCCAGATCAACTTGAACTCCGGCCTCCCGCAAACGCAAAACAGGATACCACATTTCTAAATCCTCGAATTCTTCATCAACAAATGCCAAAACCTTGTATCCAACTAATTCCATATAAAGGCCTCCTAATTTTTTAATGAAAGTATTTTGCTGATTTCTTCGCCTGTGCTGCAATCCATCATTCGGGCAACCATCTTCTCACATTGCTGTCTGTCACTCTCCATAATCTTTTCTTTAATCTG
>DASWUO010000368.1:0-1973 GCA_036401615.1 Bacilli bacterium
AATAACTATTAATTAGATTTTGAAGGGATTGGATTACATGAGCAGCTCGCCGCAACTTATAATAGATGGATTAAAGGTGTCTATTGAGGACAAAGAAATTTTGAAAGGCATTAATCTTACTATTAACGGCGGGGAAGTCCACGCAATTATGGGCCCTAACGGAACAGGCAAGAGCACCTTATCTGCAGCATTAATGGGACACCCTAAATATGAAGTATCTGCAGGCAGTGTAACTTTAAACGGCGAAAATATACTTGATATGGGAGTGGATGAACGCGCCCGTGCCGGCTTGTTCCTGGCTATGCAATACCCAAGTGAAATCTCGGGAGTAACCAATTCAGACTTCCTGCGAAGCGCTATAAATGCCCGGCGCGAAGAAGGAAGCGAAATTTCTTTAATTAAATTTATTCGCCAGATGGAAGCCAAGATGAAGGATCTGGATATGGATCCTCAATTTATGCATAGATATCTTAATGAAGGATTTTCGGGCGGAGAGAAGAAGCGCAATGAAATTTTGCAGATGATGTTGTTGGATCCGCGTATCGTTATTCTGGATGAAATAGATTCCGGGTTAGATATCGATGCTATCCAAATCGTGGCCAACGGCGTAAATTCCATTCGCAGCCAGGATCGTGGATTTTTGATCATCACGCATTATCAGCGTTTGCTTAATTATATCAAACCGGATTTCGTACACGTTATGATGCAAGGCAGAATCGTGAAATCAGGCGGTCCGGAGCTTGCCCTGCGTCTTGAAGAGGAAGGGTATGACGGAATCAAGGAAGAATTGGGCATTGAAGATGTTACAGTAGGGGTCAACACAGATAAAGAGAAAGAATTTAAAATACCAATGAACACTCGTGGACCAAGCTACTAGGAGGAAAAACGCATGTCTGCCCAAACCATTGTACCGTACGACCGAGATGCCGTTTCGGCCTTATCCCATAGTAAACATGAGCCCGAATGGATGCTTAAGCAACGTCTGGAGGCTCTGGCTTTATCTGAAAAGCTGGAATTGCCCAAGCTGGAGAAAACAAGAATCGACCGTTGGAAAATTGATTCTTACGGGAGCTTTAAACCATCGCCCACTATTAGTTCGATTACCGAACTGCCTCTGGAGATTAGATCACAGCTGCAATCGGAAGAAGATCTAGACAAGAATGTACTGATTCAGCGGAATTCTAACGTAATCTTTAAACATATTTCAACCGGGCTTGCGAATCAAGGGGTCATTTTTACCGACTTGGAAACTGCTTTGCAGGAGCACGAAGAGCTGGTGCGGTCCTATTTCATGAAAGCTGTGTCTGTGGAGGAGAATCAATTTACTGCGCTCCATACTGCGCTGTGGAATGGCGGGGTTTTCCTTTACGTTCCGAAGAATGTGAAGATCGAAGTGCCGATTCAAGCGTTATTCTTGACTGACGATATCAGCGCCTCTTTCTTGCCCCACATCCTGATTGTTGCCGAGGCTAACAGCAGTGTAACTTATGTAGATTATTATGTCTCCGGCGGCGATTCGGGGGGAACTCTAGTTCACAACGGCATAGTCGAAATATTTGTCAAACAAGGCGCCCATGTACAATTTGCTTCTGTTCATAATCTGGGAGAAAGCATTACGGACTTAAGCTACCGCCGATCGGTTATTGGGAACAACGGGCAAATGGAATGGATTATAGGCGAGATGAACCACGGCAATTCCATGTCGGATACCACATCTATTTTACAAGGCAGCGGCTCTACAACCGATGCCAAAGTAATTTGCGTTGGTACGAATGAGCAGAAGCTGAATATTACTACCAAAGCCGTTCACGTAGGAAGAAGCTCCAGCAGTGATATGAGTACACGAGCGGTGATGCGGGATAGTTCAACAGCGATTATCAACGGCGTTACGAAAATTGAGAAGGGCGCTGTGAATGCCAACGGCCAGCAAACAGAGAAGGTGCTCATGCTGAGTCCGGATGCCCGGGGGGATG
>DASWUO010000369.1:0-5516 GCA_036401615.1 Bacilli bacterium
ACATCATATATTTTCTCCACGTGGCTTTCCATACATTCAATAGTAAGGGCGGCTTCCTCAGCTACAGGGAGATCGGAGGTGCCTGCGCAGACCACGGCCACATAACCGGCATGCACTTTGAGGATGGGCTTCTTAAACCAAGTTACAGCGTTCGCACCAGGGTGATAGGTTAGTCCGGTGACCGCATTCATTAATACTTCCGCTTTTCCCGGATTGACTCGTGTAGCCAGAATTTTATCCGAAGCCAATTGCAGCTTTTGAAAAATCATAATCAACTGCTCGACCGTCTTGCCTTCACCAAAGATCACCTCCGGAAAACCGGTTCTCTTCTCGCGATCCACATCCAGCTTGGCAAAGCCCAAATCTATCGTTTTATTGCGCTCATTTACTTGTAGCTCCATAATTTGCTGCTGCGCCGTCTTCACATCCACAACACCGGACTGCAGATCCTTTAGAATTTGCTCGATATTCTTCATATAACTGTTCAATCACCTCACCCCCTATCATACCAGATGCGAAGTGCTTGTGGAATGTTTGCTCATTCATGTTATAATACTAAAAGGATTGTTTATGAATAATGTTCGAAAGCAGGCGATAGCGTTTGGCCATTGATCAAGTTGAGCGTAAACCGGAATGGTTGAAGATAAAGCTGACCCAAGGCGAGAATTTTGCCGAATTGAAGAAGATCATGCGGGGGAAGACGCTGCACACGGTCTGTGAAGAAGCCAGATGTCCCAATATCCACGAATGCTGGGCGAATCGCACGGCGACCTTTATGATTCTGGGTGATTTGTGTACAAGAGCCTGCCGCTTTTGCGCAGTGAAGTCGGGCTTGCCGACAGAGTTGGATTTGCAGGAGCCGGATCGTGTTGCGGAGGCGACAGAGCAAATGGGTTTGAAGCACGTGGTGATTACATCCGTGGCCAGAGACGATTTGGCGGATGGAGGTTCTTCTATCTTTGCGGCAACGATTAAAGCAATTCGCCAGAGGCTTCCGTTCTGTGGTATTGAAGTGTTGATTCCGGACTTTCTGGGGAATATCGATTCTTTGAAAACCGTGCTTGACGCGGGACCGGACATGCTAAACCATAATATTGAAACGGTGGAAAGGCTTTCGGATCGGGTAAGATCCAAGGCCAAGTATAGACGCTCCTTAGAGCTGCTGTCCAGATCCAAGGTGATTCGCCCGGACATCCCAACCAAATCAAGCATTATGCTGGGTCTTGGAGAGCGTTGGGAAGAAATTCTTCAAACGATGGACGATTTGCGTGAAGTGGATTGTAATATTCTCACGATAGGTCAATATCTGCAGCCAACCAAGAACCATTTGAAGATTAAAAGTTTTATCACGCCCGAGCAATTTGCTGAGCTCAAGGTTGAAGGCATGAAGCGGGGCTTTAAACATGTTGAATCGGCACCGATGGTTAGAAGCTCCTACCACGCGCACGAGCAGCTTCAAGCGGCGAAGGGAATGAATTAACTTTTATATCAAGTTACACTGGAGGAATAACGTTGATACATGTAATGGGCAGAACTTATGAAGTTATTCAGGATCATAAAAATGGCTGGAATGTCGAGGCTTTTAAGGAACGATACAGTGAGGTGTTGGAGCGGTACGACTACATTGTAGGAGACTGGGGATACAACATGCTCCGTCTTAAGGGTTTCTTCAAGGAAACCAACGCCAAGTTGAACAAAGAAGCTTCCGTTGCAAGCCTGCAGGATTATCTGCACGAATATTGCAACTTTGGCTGCGCCTACTTCATTGTTGAACGTATGCCGGGCAAAGGCCCGATCGAGGTTGAAGATTTGAAATTGAATGAGGAATAAGTGCTTCTTCGGCATTCCTCGCTGTCAGAAACGGGCACAGAAGGAAACCAGTTCGTATTAACTGGTTTCCTTCACTTTTTTCAACTCAAAACAGAACCTATTGGTTAATTTTTAATTCTACTTACAAGCAAAAAAATAATACCCGAAATTACCGCGAGTATTCCAAAATATGTTAAATAAAGCAAGGTGCCAACTCCTTTAGCAATCCCATCTGCATAGACATAAGCAGAAAATAATATCACACATAGTACAAATAGTAATAGACTTATAAGAGTTGAAGCTACATACGCTTTTAATGGCTTTAATTTTTTATAGAGTACAATCGATGAAAATAGTAAGACTAGAAGCCATATGGCACCTAGTGTGTAGAAATATTGCTCGGAATACATTCAATTCCTCTCCATTCTAAAAAATCAAATAATTTATCCCTTTTTATATATCAAAAAGATAACAAAATTTATATTTAAAATATGAGTGTCTTAATTGCTAGATTGCCAAAGTGTTCATCCTCTCTCAACCAACCTTTCTTTTAGTTTAATATAGGTGAGAGAGTTTACACAAAATATTTTACAGACTCTGGGATTATTATCTGCTAAGTTACGTAGCAACTTATTTCGATTTTAATGGGTCGTGACATTCTGAAGAACATCTGTATTTTTTATTCTATTCACTATCGTTTGCCTTTTTATCTGTCATTGTTTGTTAAATGGACAGACCGTGCTTTCTTTATTTTGCTAATAAGCCAATCTATTATACAACCAGACAAAAAATAAAACCCAATATTTATAATATATAAAAATACCCAAAAAGCTCTTTCATAAACAAAAAATTCTCTTAATTTATAAGAGTAGTCTTCTAACACCCAATTAGGCGGATTTGCAAAAAATATTAAATAATTATCGCCATCATAACCCAAAAAATGAAATAAATTTACAATTGAAGCAAATAAGGTCATCCAAAAACTGAATTTCTTAAAAATTTTCATTATCACTATTCCTTCCTTTATTACATTATATGAATGAAGAGCAGGAAAAACAACCATAAAAATGGGTGTTTTTCCTGCTCAACTTAATATTATTTAGCTATGGATTCGCGACTAACTTTGTCCATGTGCTGCCATCATCTCCACGTTGAACATCTGGACTAACTTCAATCCACGGTTCATCCTCACCTAAATTATTATGTTCGCTAACATATTCTGCTACCGATATATCATAGTCTGGGGAGTTCCAGTCGATAGTCCATTAGATGACCTTCCCCTAAACATAAACATTATTCTATTCATTAAATGTTTAGGGCTGCCCTTGTTTATTATATGGAAATGTTGCTTTATTCAAACGTCATGGCATAACGAAGGATTTATATTGAATAGGTGATGTAAAACTAGCAGGATCTTTTGGCGGATGTGTATAGTATTGTGGCCACAACCCCCAGTTGTCCGAGGAAAGCGACATATCTGCTCTTATCCCTGCCAAATAATAGTTGACAGTTTGTCCCGAAGAAGCAACTGCACTGAAATTATACTCCCATCTCGCATACGAACTAATCTTGGTCATTAGGACTGGCGTTGATGACCATGATCCTGCTCCGATCTTATAATACACTTCAATTTTTGACAAATCCTCCCACGCACCATTATCCATGGTATAACCTGTAATATAAACAGAGCTGCCAACAATGGAATCACCCGCTAAGTAATCTAATGATTCTCCATTATTCCATGTCGCAATTGTAGTAGATCGATAAAAATTATATAATTTGTACGTTAAACTGCCAGTTGAATTTGTTCTAGCGAAATGTAAATGTGACGGAAAAACCTTAGCAGAATCAATAGTGCCTAAGACTGTGCCTCTCGAAACGATTTCACCAACAGTTAAAGTATTACGAGGTACAATATGCAGAAATTTGAAATAATATCCATCAGACGTACCATCACCATTAATATCTAAATTAATAATGACATTCCCCAATTGGCCGGAGACATCCGTTTGTTTGGAAACCACTTTCCCATTATAAATTGCATAGACGTTCCTTCCGGCAACCGGCATACTGATATCAGTGCCGCCATGGGGACTTGTTCCCACCGTTCTCGGTTGGTTCGTCTTACTGTTGACTGCCACAAATTCGTCATTTCCACTGCCGTCATGGGCCGGCGAGTAAGCATTAACAATAGAGCTTAACCCATAGACTTCAGAGAAGTTTTGGGAAAAATCATAGGCTGAAGCGGAAGATTGAAACAGCAGGGTACTTGCTATAGTAACGACTATCATTAACTTTGACTTCATTCCTTTTTGCTCCTCTCTTATTCCAAATCTTTAATATGAACTACAGATGAATATTGTTCTATGGTGCCTTTTTTGATCGTTACCACCAACAAGGTGTCAGAATCTACCCAAGAAAATATATCAATGTTATAGCCTTCATCCGGTACGATTTTCTTATAGGTGGCATCCTCCAGATCAACGATAAGTATATTTCGATCAAATAATTTTGGATCAGGAGAGTTTATCATAGCAACATGCGTTTTTGATGGGTTACCCAATAACCAGCTTACTCTTCCTATGCCCTCTGCGATTGAATGAGTTTCGTTTGTTTGAAGATCCGTTATTTTAATCTCACCTAATTCCGGAAGAACCAAGTAGGGATATACTACAATTGTGTCGGGGTCAACTTTTTCTTGGATAACTTTATGGGTGTTGGCCTCTATATTGATTTCTACCAATTTATCGAAGTCTTTTATAAATAGTTGATTGTTCTCACCCCACCCGGCAAATTCAAACCCACCGTCATAAACTGCATACTCTTGTTTTGTTTTTAAATTTTTAACCCATAATTGCCCATTCCCAAATCCATTCTTTACCGCGTTCCGGTTGCTATAAAAAATGAAGTAATCTCCATTGGGACTGCAATATGCCTGGTATCCCCAAACCAATGCGAGGTCATCTATATCTTTATCTTTTAACTTGGCATATTCGTAACCGTCCACTTGGTCTGACAGTACTTTGGTGATCTTGGCATTGGCTATATCAAGTTGGTAAAGAGAGCTGTTATAGGCAAGCAGATAAAATTCACTGTTGGGAATCGAAGTTATTTGATATCCTTCTCCACTACTGGGCAATACGACATTTTTATTCGATTTGGTGATATAGGTAAACTTTAATTGGGCTTCTTTTCCGTCTAAGTTAAATTGGACTGTCTTTTCTTTTCTGCTATTGTCATCTTCAATACTCCCATCTTTACTCAATTGAGCTGCTTTAATCTTAAATTCTTTTGAGGACTTACCAGTTACAGGGTCAATTGAATCTGAAATTTCTTTCTTTGAAACTTGGTCTTGTTCAGAATAAATTGCTCCATCCCAAAATTTTAGAGAGCCAAGAAGCTTATTGGTCTTTGCTCCAAATACTGCTCCGGTTACTGCCACGGTTAGTACCAAGACGATAGACATGAAGATAATGATCCTTTTTCTCACATTAACACGCTCCTTATTATTAAAAATCTAGTATGTTTATAATTTCATACTATTTTTCTACAATGCAATAATACCAGACTAGGAAGAAGATGGAATCCGTATATCGCGCAATTAAAATGCGCAACTACGCAATTAATGTGCGCACTTGCGCAGTGTAGAAAACAAATTCAATCCGTTCCTAATTTTCCTGATTCATATCCTTTGGCTACTGCACCTG
>DASWUO010000370.1:0-3608 GCA_036401615.1 Bacilli bacterium
CAGCCCTTGGTATCCTTCAACTGAATGCCTCTGCGGATGGTTTCTTCCAGAAACTGCTTTACCAGAATTTTGTAATTTCTCAGTTCCCGAACCGTCATGGTTCTAGCAAGACGCTCCCCCTGACGGTTGATCTGTTCTACCATATTCTTCAATTGTTCATTGGTAGCTAGATCTTCCTGCTGCTGCATCAGATCTTGAAAGTTTTTGGGCTGTACGGTGTGATTTAGAGTATTGTCCGTTGCTTTGATGTCCTTGTTCAGCGGACGCCATCCTGGGTTTATTTTCACAGGGACACGACCTTTATGGGTTTTATTTAGAAATGTTCAAATCGTTCCACCGGCATGACAAATACCGTAGCTCCGCCAACCTGAACCTCAACCGGAAAGGGAATATAAGAATCGGTGGTTCCCCCCATAGGGGAGATAGGTGTGACCAATTGGTCCCTTACTTTACAGTTGGCTTTGATCACTTTCATTACATCGTTTACTCTTTCATCTTCAGTTCCAATCATGAATGTTGTGTTTCCCGCCCTTAGGAATCCTCCGGTACTGGCCAACTTAGTAGCGCGGAAACCTTCTTTCACCAATGCAGCCGACAACCGGTTACTATCCTTGTCTTGTACAACCGCAACCACCAATTTCATCTATTTAGCCTCCTTCAGAAATATGGTCCATAAAGCTTTCTCTTTCTCTACCTTATCAATTAGACATTGCGGCTTGAAAACCCTTTATTTTCTAGGGGAAGCCGGTTTTCGTGTGGGATTTGCGAGCTACTCCTCTAATATTCTATGATGAATCCGTTCAATAATTTCTTCAAAAATCATATCCAAGCTGCGTTCGGCATTGATTAGCATCATTCTCTCTGGAAAAAGCTCCAATAGTTGAAAATAGCCCTCCCGTACATGATGGTGAAAAGCAACAGATTCAGCGTCCAGCCGGTTGATCTCTCTGTTCTTGTCCGCATGAATTCGGGCCAATCCGGTCTCGGGAAGAATATCCAGAAAGAAAGTCATGTCAGGCATCATCCCATCAATGGCAAATTCGTTTATTTTCCACACTTCTTGGATTCCAAGCCCCCGGGCATGACCCTGGTAAGCTAAGCTGCTGTCAATAAAACGATCACAAAGGATGATCTTGTCTTGCTGTAAGTTAGGAATAATCTTCTCCACCAAGTGCTGCCGTCTTGCTGCCGCATACAACAGCGCCTCTGTTCTGCCATCCATCCTTATATGGTGTTGATCCAAAATAATTTCCCTGATCTGTTCGGCAATTTCAATCCCGCCCGGTTCCCTTGTAACTAATACATCATAACCAGCGGATGTGAAGTAGCTGGAAACCATAGAGATCACCGAAGTTTTCCCGGCACCTTCTCCACCTTCAAAAGTAATAAATTTCCCCGTTTTCACTTATCGTTTACCCCTGTCAATAACATAATTAATCTTTCTTCATTATATAGTAATATTATGATAAATCCGAATGGTTTTTAAGCAGGCGTCCTGTGTGCCATGAAAAGAGGCTCCGGAGGAAGATAAACGCTGCAAATAATCGGCAGTGTGCTGAGTGATGAGTTCGCCGGGAAACAAAACCGGAATACCGGGAGGATAGGGAATGACCATTTCCGCCGAGAATGTGTGGATCGCATCTTGAACAGGGATAGTGCGGACATTCATAGATTTTGCTCCCTTATATAAATTTAAGGGTTCCATGTTGAATTCAATAGGAAGAGAGACCCCTGTATGTTGCGGAAACAGGCCTGTTAGGGAAATTTCGGCTGTGTGCGGCTTATGGATTAGCCCATACTCTCCGGAAATGCGGCTGAAGGCTTGAATCAGGTGATCACTGTCGCTTTTTTGCGAAGCCAAACTGTAAACCAGAAGCACATGGTGCTGATCGGCCATTTCACCGTAGCACCCATGACGCTCCAGCTCTCTTTTTAATTCAAATCCGTTAAGAGTCCCTGTGGTATCACGAACCGTTATTTTAAAAGGATCCTGCGTTTCATAAGCCGATGAAGTTGGCCTGTAGGGCAGCAGGAGGAAAGAAGAACAGGTTTTGTTTGTTTGCAGCTGCAGTTGGAGGTAATGTATGGCTTCTAACCCCTGAGAAAGGCGCTCTGCTCCATGTTTATGTATTTCGCGCCTGCTTAGGTCCAATGAAGCCATGATCGGGTAAGACGGGCTTGAGCTTTGCAGGATGGACAACCTTTGGCGAATGGCTTCACGATTAAGGAGTGAGCCTTGAACATGGAGCATGGCCCCCATAGTCATGGCTGTCAGCATTTTGTGTGTGGATTGTACAACAGCATCTGCCCCGCAGGATAAAGCCGAAGCCGGGACATCCGGATGAAATCCGTAATGGGCGCCATGGGCCTCGTCTATCAAAACAGGTTTACCGTAAGCGTGGGACAAAGCTATAATAGGAGCAAGGTCTATGCCCATGCCATAGTAATTGGGGTTGGAAAGCATAACTCCCTTAGCCTCGGGGTACTTTTGCAGAGCATACTCTACATCTGTTATCGTTACCCCGGTGGGCAGCCCGGATTGAACATCCCAGCGAGGCGGTAGAAACACAGCTTTTACTCCGCCAAGCATCAGGCCGTGAATGATGGACTTATGCACATTCCGCTGTACAATTAAAATATCCTCTCTAGCGCATAAAGCCGTAATTAACGCTAGATTTCCGACAGTGCTTCCATTGATCAGAAAATAAGTCTCGTCCGCCCCAAAACATGCCGCTGCCAGCTCCTGCGCTTCTTGAATGGCACCTTGAGGCTGATGCAAATCGTCCAGACCCGGCAGTTCTGTAAAATCTATGGACAAGATCTCCCTAGGAAAAGCTCCAGAAAATACATGCCGATCCTGATTAAGATGGGGATTGGGGTTCAGCCAACGGGATTTGTGCCCGGGTACATGAAAACTTGTTGTGGTTTGTTCACGGTGAAGTACCATACTTTCGTATAAAGGGGCTTTTGATTGATCCATTTAGTTTCCTTCGCCCTTTCCTTTACCTACGTACATTTAAAAGCTTTATGAATCAACAAAAATACTCCCCCCAACATATCCATGTTTGATTAGAGGGAGTCGATCTTTGTGCCGGGTATCGTCCGCTTCGCAACTACATTAAGTATACCAAACGTTTGTTCCAAGGAAAAGGGAACACACAGAAAAAACTAAATTATTTTTTGCAGCAATCAAGATCAAGACCAACCGATTCATCTCATGATCTGACTATGCACTTGCCTCAGGAAGATGCTTGAGGCTAATTGATCTAACGATTTTAAATGGAATTCCTACCGTTAAGTTAATGGATTTTTCGAGAATCCAGACTTTTAACTGGAAATTGTACCTCTAATTTTTCTGTTTCGCCCCCAAACAGGGAGTTCGGGTCGGATTAACGGGACTTTTCCCAGCTATATGGTATACGGCAGGGTAAAAGGTACATTTAGCAGTACTTTTTCCGCCTAAACCGCTGAGAAGGATGCTTCTCCTGAGGTAAGTGCATAGTCAGATCTCATGATTGAAATCGTGACTGTTCTCGGTTATTTCATAAAAAAAAGAAAATCTCTAGAGAAATCCTCTTATTTCTAATATAATCAGGATGGAAGGATCA
>DASWUO010000371.1:0-7349 GCA_036401615.1 Bacilli bacterium
TGCTCTATTTTCAAGTATATGAATTGACAGCTTATGTCTATCAGTTCCCTTATTTTCCTGTCTCCGTGTATGAAATCCAGGATATCATTGACGAAGGAGGTCCTCTGGGAACAATGATATATTAGAGCTTGGTCCCAGTTCTAATTAAAATATTGCGTATTTTTATTAAAATAACGGTTTTAGGTGTTTCAAACGGTAAATTGTGGGTTATATATTAGTATACATCAAGATAAACTACTAATGGAGAGTGATGGCCAATGATTAGCCTGTTGATTAGCTTTATCGTAGCTATTGTAGTCGGTTTTATAGGGAATGATCTAATGAAAAGCAAAAGCAGTATGCCTGGCGGAATCTTTGATTCCATGATAGCGGCATTTGCCGGAGCTTGGTTAGGAAACCTTATCCTCGGCAGTTGGGGACCGGTTATTGGCGGATTTGCAATTCTTCCGGCGATTATTGGGGCAGCCGCTCTTGTCTTCTTACTTGGATTTACTCTATCCACCCAGTTGGTTACTTCTTCCGAAGAACAACTGCTTAATAATTAATATTTAATACTATTAAACCAGGGAAGCCATTAATTTGGCTTCTCTTTTGTTTAGTCTTTTATTTAGCCGCAATACAAAACCGTTCTAGTGCTTCCTGTAAAATTGACTGTGGACAAGCTACATTGATCCGCAGAAATCCCTCACCCTCCGAACCGAACACAGAACCTTCACTAAAAGCGACCTTGGCGTCCTGAAACATAAGCTCCTTTAACTCCTTAACACTTCGACCAAGACCCTTGCAGTCAACCCATAGAAGATAGGTTCCCTCTATTCTTAAGGGTTTCACCTCCGGCAAATGCTCCGATAGATAACCAGCCGCGAAGTCAATATTCTTCTTAAGATAAACAAGAAGTTCATCCAGCCAAAGCCCGCCCTCATTATATGCTGCTGCTACAGCATCGGGAATGAAATAATTCGTCATGTGCAAGCTCAAGGCTTTCACCCGGTAATCTAATTTGCGTTTGAGCTCCGCGTTCGGAGTGACCACAAAGGATGACTGTAACCCCGGTAAATTAAAGGTTTTTGTTGGAGCGAGACAGGTTAACGAAATTTGGGCGAACTCATCGGATATCGATGCAAAAGGAATATGCTTGTATCCAGGCAGAACCAAATCACAATGTATTTCATCGGATATTACGGTTACTCCATACTTAAGGCAAAGATTTCCCAGCTTCGTTAACTCATCTAATTCCCAAACCCGGCCCCCCGGATTATGCGGACTGCACAACAGCATAAGCTTGGCCGATCCCTGCATTAATTGTTCCAAATGGACAAAGTCCATTTCGTATCTGCCGCCGCGTATAACCAACGGATTCTTAACCACTTCCCGTCCATTCATCCGAATGACATCATAAAATGGATAATACACGGGTGATTGAAGAATCACTTGGCCGCCGGGTTCGCTGAATTGCTCTACAGCTAAACTTAGGGATGTGACAATTCCAGGAGAGTCACTAAGCCATTGAGGTTCAATATGCCATTGGTGCCTGGTTCTGAACCAGTTAAGGATGGCTTGCACATACCCTTCAGTTCTAATTGTATACCCGTATATTCCTTGAACCGCCCTTTGCTGCAAAGCTTCTTTAACCGCCGGAGGGCTCTCAAAGTCCATATCGGCAACCCATAATGGAAGAATATCCTTGTCCCCAAATAGCTTCTCCGATTGATCCCATTTATAAGAATGCGTGCCCAATCTGTTAATAACTTTATCAAAATCAAAAGACAATGCCATCACTCCAATTTAATATCCATTAATAGATGATACCAAATGTGAAGGTTCGGAACAATGATAGAATTACTTATATTTAGGCAGCCAATCGCCATGTGCCGAAATTAACTCATCACACATCGCAACAATATCGTCCATGGATAGCTCTGCTGCAGTGTGCGGATCGAGTAAAGCCGCATGGTAAATATGCTCTTTCTTCCCGGTCATCGCTGCTTCAATGGTTAACAACTGTGTGTTGATGTTTGTGCGGTTGAGCGCCGCAAGCTGCGGAGGCAAGCTGCCGATATAGGTAGGAGTTACACCGCTGGCATCTACCAAACAAGGCACCTCAACACACGATTCGGTAGGCAGGTTGGTAATCAAACCGGTATTCATCACATTGCCGCCGATTTTGAAAGGCTGGTCCGTCTCCATCGCATCAAAGATATAAGAAGCATATTCATGGGTTCGATGATGCTCCAAGTTTTTATTATTGACGATTTCCTCGCGCATAACCTTCCAACCGGCAATTTGATCCACGCAGCGGCGGGGGTATTCATCCAATGGAATGTTTAGGCTTTCGATTAATTCAGGATAATTTTTCTTGATAAAATAGGGATGGTACTCCGCACTATGCTCAGAAGACTCGGTAATATAATAACCAAACCGGTGCATCAATTCGAACCTGACCATATCCCAATGTGTTTCTTTCTGCTTTTCCCTTGCTCTGCGCTTAATTTCCGGATAAAGATCCTCTCCGTCCTTCGTTATCTCCAACAACCAAGCCATATGGTTAATGCCGGCTATTTTCCACTGAACCCCCACCGGATCCATACCCAAATTGTCAAAAATACCTGGAACGCAACCTTGAACACTATGGCATAATCCCACCGTTTTCACACCACCATACGTATTCATTACATTGGTAAGCACAGCCATAGGGTTGGTGTAGTTTAAAAACAAGGCATCCGGACAAACTTCCTGGATATCCCGGGCGAAATCCATCATTACCGGAATGGTTCGTAAATTTCGGAAAATCCCGCCGATGCCAATAGTATCTGCAATGGTTTGACGCAACCCGTATTTCTTCGGAATTACAAAATCCGTGATTGTGCAAGGATCGTATCCGCCAACCTGAATGGCATTCACCACATATTTAGCGCCGCGAAGCGCTTCCTTGCGGTCAGTGTAAGACTTGATTCGGCAAGTACTGCCTGAAGTGGTTTTTATGTTATTTAACATATTCTCGGATTCTTTCAACCGCTCCGGGTTGATATCAAACAAAGCCAACTCAAATTCCTGAAGCGATGGGGTCAACATACAGTCCCCCAACACATTTTTCGCAAAAACCGTACTTCCCGCTCCTAAAAAAGTAATTTTCGGCATAATTCTGTTAACCTCCAAATAGTTTGTGTGAATACCTATAATATATCGAAACCCCAATCAAAAAACTATGGAAAAATCACTTTCGACTGTTCACAAGACTAAAAAAAGCCTGATGGTTGGGTTATCCAAACATAGGCTTTGAGATCATTATGTTTACACCAACCTAAGTATTAAACCGAGTTAATGAATTTTTCAAATTGGTAGATAAGGTCTCCAATTGATCTGATAAATGAACGAGGCCTTCACTGATACTTAATTGTTCAGCGCTTAAACCCGCTACTTCCTCCGATGTTGCGGAAGATTCTTCAGAAACCGCACTAACACTGCTCATAGCATCTGACAAGACAATTTGGGATTTATCCAACTTCTCAATTGATTGGGTTACATCACTGAGCTGCAGAACAAAACCTCCCATGTGCTGTTGAACCTTCTTAAAGATCACATCAGCTTCTTTAACAGAATTAATCTGTTGTTGAAACACAGGATAAGCCTCGGATAAGACCTTCACGGTTTCATCTATTTCGTTTTGGATCTTCTCTGTAATCTGCCCGACAATATCAATAGATTGACGCGATTGGTCTGCCAGCTTGCGAATTTCATCCGCCACAACCATAAATCCTTTGCCGGCGGCTCCCGCTCTGGCAGCTTCAATAGTAGCATTCAAGGATAAAATATTGGTCTGTTTCGTCATTTTATTCAGGACATCCAATATCTTTCTAATAGAACTGGTGCTTTCTTTAAGTTTATCTACCTTGGTTATCATCGAACTTGTCATTTCTTCCGTGAGGCTGGTCTTAGTAATTAGTTCGGCCATATACATGGTACCCTGTTCACTGGCATTCTGAACCTCTGCAGCAGATTTACCCATTTGACCATTAGATGCAATAACGTTCTTCATTTGCACTCCAATATTATGGGTTAATTCATTGCCCCGTTCCGCCTCTAGTGCCAAGGTTGAAGCACCCGCCGCGATCTCTACTGTAGCAATGGAAATTTCCCTGGAAGAAAGAGCTGTCTTCTTCGAAGAATCGGCCAGCTGCGTTGCGGTATTCAATACGTCTTGGGCAGACTGATTGGTTTGCTGAACCAATATGGTAATCTGCTCCATCATCTGATTAAAGCTTTCCCCCAATTGGCCGATCTCGTCTTTACTGTTAAACCGGGTGCGTACATTTAGGTTGCCTTGTTCCCCTTGTTTCATTAAATTACGCAGTTCTACTAATGGGCGTCCTATCATACGAACCACTAAATAACCTATAAGGATAGCTAAAACAGCGGCTGCAAGAGCAAATATAAACGTGAAGTTGAGGATTTTGGCTGCATCCTTGGTCAATCCATCTACAGGAGTAGTACCAACCATTGTCCATCCGGTAATATCCGATCTATGGGAAACCAGCAGAACTTCATTTCCATCTTCATCATTAGTGAACGAATTGTCTTTTTCTTTATTCATTGGGATTTTGGAGGTCTTTTCAATGTCTTCTGCATTTTTCGAATACACGATTTTATTATTAGCATCAACTATAAACAGTTGGCTATCCTCGCCAATATTGACAGAAGCCAGATAAGCCTCTAATGACGCCATCTTCACTTCAAGCAACAAAACACCTGTTTCTTTACCGGAGGATGTGTTCTTCATTAGTCTGGCAAAAGCAAATTTGGCTATTTTTTCAGTGCCTATATACCCTGCAGGAGTTGTCTCCAACCACACCAATCTACCGTCCGCTTCTATAACTTCCTTGTACCATGGCATCTGGGTGATATCTACATCACTCGAAGAAACGTTGGAGATCACACCTTTGTTATCTGCAAGAAATAAACTTATGCTGGCCAGACTCTCATCTGAAAATAAATAAGTGTTGAATTTATTAGATAAACTCCTCTGGATATCTAATTTATCATACGCTTCGAGTTTGTCATCACTCATCTGGGCAACACTTTCACTAATCAGGGGATCAGTGAAAATCTGCATGGACAACGCTTCATAACCTTCAAAGATGATATCCAATTTCTCAGTCGTTTGCGTAACCGTCTGGAGGGTTTCTGTTGAAACTTTCTCCTTAATGATGCCCTTGGATATAAAATAAGAAAATATGCCGGAAACCAACACGAAGAAGAGGATACTGCAAAAAAACATAAGAAAAAGCTTCATTCCCACGGATTTTATCGGATTACTGAACTTGGTCTTACCCCTTTGTTGGGGCATTTTCTTAACGCTATCCTCAAGAGAGTTCCCTTCTGGTTTTGTACGGTTAAAATGATTTTCTGCCAAGTGCTCACCCGCCTTTATCTATGTAAAAACGCATACAATTTTATGTCTATATTGTAATTCGACAAAATCTTCACTTATCCTTTTTAATCACTGTTGCTTTTTTTAATATTTGCTTGATGTTGTTTAAACGTTTTTGCAAACAGATGGGCTTGCGATCCATCTTTTTTTGTTACATAAAATAAGTATTCATTATCCTCCGGATAGATGGCTGCTTCTATAGATGAAAGGCTGGGGCTGGCAATCGGGCCCGGGGGAAGTCCTTCGTAAAGATAAGTATTATAGGGACTGTTTATTTCCAGATCTTTAAATAACAACCGTTCTTTCTGTTCCTTTAGAACGTATTGTACGGTAGCATCAATTTGCAAATTCATCGGTTCCTTTAGGCGGTTATATATAATTCCTGCTATGAGGGGACGTTCCTCTTCTACCACCACTTCTCTTTCCACCAGAGACGCAATCGTTAACATTTCATGAAAAGTTACGCCGTTCTCCTCCATCTTCTCCTGCCATCCTTGCGGCAGTCCGCTTAATTTATGATCCAGTTCCACAAGCATCCGGTTGATGATCTCCAGTTCGGAGCTCCCCTTCTTCATTTCATAAGTCTCTGGAAATAAGTAGCCTTCCAGCTTATACTTCATCTTGGGATTATCGGGAATATTTAATATCGCTTCACCTTGTAATGAGGAAGTCCCAAGTAATACATCCAGCAGCTTTTGGCGATCAGCCAGCTCGGCCTCACCTAACACTTCAACAATCTGCTCAAGGGAGTACCCTTCCGGAATAGTAAAACGAATCGTCTCTTCTTTAACGGTCTCGCCCTTATTTAACATGCCTACAATTTGCTCTAACTTCATGCCTGGTATCATTTCATATT
Organism: Bacilli bacterium; assembly: GCA_036401615.1. GTDB lineage: Bacteria > Bacillota > Bacilli > Paenibacillales > DASWUO01 > DASWUO01. The sequence goes on from DASWUO010000371.1 coordinate 6,285, forward strand.
CCCCTGCCTGAAATCTTGCACCTTGCCTGTGGAAACGCAAATAATATTTAAAGATAAATCCGTTGCGAATTAATCCGTTTTCTTCAAGCAACACAGCAATATCCCCGGATCCAATTCCACGCGGGATTATGACTCTAACCGCGGTATCAGAAGCTTCCACAGGAGTTAGGCCATCCGCGATATATAATCCAACACCTGCTGCCGTCCCCCCGGCCAAACATAACAATAACAAAATAACCGTCATCACTCTTCGAAAAGTCTTCCAACCTGAAGGACGCATTGTTTCCGGCAACTCCTCTATCACTACTTGTTCGTTTTCCACGTTAAACCTCCTAAAAAGTTTCAATAATAATGGTATCACAAATTAATTTTTTGATCCATTAAAAAAAGAGCGGATGTTCTCCGCCCTTACATTAATCTAACTTCTCACATCTGGCCACTAAAAACCATTTCATCATAAATCTCGGCTATATTCTCCCAAAGATCCTCATCTTCTACGATATTTAAATCAATCTCTCCTTGTTCATTACGGCTGACCTGAAAAATTTCGATATCATCCTCTTTTTTTAGTTCTTCTGATTGGAGAATGGCATAGATCTCTTCTTCATAAGAAAATTCCGCTAGTATTCGAAAAGAAACAGGATGATCTTGCTCGTCATAAAGTTCAATTTCTTGACCAAACTGTTTGCTTAGTTGATTTGAATGCATTATACCTTGTCCTCATCCTCAAGCTCGGCCAGCAAGGTATTGAAGGTTTCTTCAACCATATTCCACTCTTCTTCTTCCTCAATGGTATACAGCTTCAAGTCATTTCCATCTTCATCCTCTTCATAACGAAAAGCATAAACCTCATCGGATTCTTCTTCGCTGTCTACCGGTACAACCATCATATACTTCTGCTCAGATCCATCTACTTCAAACTTAATAATCACTTCAAATTCTTCTTCATTTCCTTCTTCATCGGGAATATAAATGATTTCCGCTTCTTCTTCATGGGTTTGATCTGTTGGCATAATTCATCCTCATCTCCAATAATTTAGATTTTTTTAACCTATTTTTTAAAAT
>DASWUO010000372.1:0-7763 GCA_036401615.1 Bacilli bacterium
CATGCCTATCCCATAATCATAAATGGAATCGGCATTTGAAATAATCGGATTTGCCGAATATTTGGTCCAGCTTGTCCCGTTATTGGAGAACGCTACGCCGATTTTTGTGCTCATGTTCGTAGCATCGGCAGCGCCGTAGTACATGGCATAGGTATAGCTGTTTCCTCCCATAGTGAAGCTTCCTTTAATAACAGACGGGTCGCATGTATGCGTACTTTCCCATGTTTGCGAAGGTGACAACACGGTGCTTGGCGTCGAGAACGAACCGCTTCCGATTTTTTCGGAATACCAGACAACGTCATTTCCCGTAGATCCCCGGCCGCACCACCATATTTTCGTCGAGCTTCCTTCAACGATAACAGATGGGGCGTAATCGTACGAAAAGCCCGATCCATCGTCCCGCGCAATAATGATGCCGTCGGAAGTAAAGCTATAGGCTCCCAGAACAGAGCTTATTAAACTGAATGCGAGAGCAAAGGCCAGCAAGAAACAAGCCCCCCATTTCAACCGTTTGAACCTTTTGTTCATAAGTATTCACTCCTTAATTGGTTTGGGTGATCACCATCTTCATTGTATAATGAAAACGCTAACATTAACATGCACAAATTTCATATGTTTTTTCACAGATTACCTTTTGCACGAAGCAAAAAGTGAAAAAATGAAAACATAAGATGATTTTGTTTAAATGAATGAAAGAGTTCTTTCCTTATAATATTAGAGGGAGTATAAGTTCGAAATTTTACAAAGGCGAAATTAAGTCTCCATTTGGTATAATAGATGAAGAATGTGTTATTCCTTTAATGCTGTTACTCATCGTACTGAATGGAGAGGGTTTAAGTGGTAGATGCTTACGGACTTGGTTCAACAAAAATCCAAAATCTAAGTCTACTGTTGCCGATCATTTATTATGCGGGATTTGAAGACAGGAATGAACCATGGGAATTTCCGGAAATCAAGCACAAAGGGAAAATACCCCATATGGAGTTTGATAGTACTCAAAATCACTATGTGCGTTCACTCCCTTATCATCTGCTGGTTATGGTTGTAAGGGGCAGTGTAATGTATGAGATAAACGGTGAATCCTATGTTGCTGAAGAAAACATGCTGGTCCATCTGCCATCGAATACCCTTCATCACATCCGCGCAGTCAAGCTGCCTATGCGATATGTTTGGGTGCATTACCAGCTGTTGGTTCCTGAACAGTCTGAATATATTCTGCCGCTGTCCCCTGGGGAAGAGGTATCCCTGTTTAAAGGTGCGGTTTCGTTTAAGGAGGTGATTGCCGAGCTGCCAATAGTCATTCGATTGCAAGGTCACCAAATGATAAGACGGCTGATGAACGCGGTCTTAGAGGAAGTCTTGGCCGAGAAATCAGCGTGGATTCTAACCTCACGGGCTTATTTTCAATCGCTGTTAATGCTTTTGTACAGAGAGGTCACTCCGGAAGAAGAGCAATGTGCGGTTCAGGTTCCGGATCCGCACATTGCCAAAGTGATTGAGCATATACACAGTTCGTTTGCCTCGAAATTAACAGTAGAGGGCCTTGCTGTGGAAGCTAACTTAAGCCTGAATTATTTTATTTCGAGTTTTAAGAAATGCACAGGTTTTACGCCAGGCGAGTATATTTCCAGGGTTCGGATTCAAAATGCGAAAAAACTGATCAGAAATGGAATGAATAACCTTTCCGAAATTACATATCTCGTAGGCTTTGAGAGTGTATCTTACTTCAGCAGAGTATTTAAGAAAATTGAAGGCCTCTCACCAAGTGAATTCAAGCATACAGAAGTATAACGAAAGGACGAGAGATGTCCTTGAAACTATCTTATCTTAGGGGAGGGTTTAACATTGTCGGAATTCCAATTGACAAACCAGCAGAAAACGTTTTTCGATACATTCGGATATCTCGTTTTTCGAGGACTCTTAAATGATCGAATTATGGAAATTACGGAGGAATTTGATTACGTTTTTAAGAAAAATGGAGGCAATTTCAACGGTAAGGAGCATAACTTTAAAAATTCATCCACTATCGTTGCATTTCTCGGCCATAGTGAAAAACTGGCTTCTCTACTTGATGACTATAGAGTGCGGGAAATATGTTCAACCTTGCTCGGCCAGGATTACAATTACTTGACAAGCGCAGGGAATAAATATGTAGGCGATACAAGCTGGCATTCTGATACATCCATGGATACACCATGGCCGGGCAACTTGAAGAGCATTAATCTCTCTTTTTATTTAGATCCGGTTACCCGGGATACAGGTGCACTGCGCATCATACCCGGAAGTCATTATATTGGCGACCAATTTACGGAAATCCTCAAGGATAAATTTAAAGAAGCGGATCTTATGGATATTTGGGGGATAGAGCGGAAAGATGTTCCTTCTATACCGATTGAAATTCGCCCGGGGGATCTGTTGGTTTTCAACAATTACATGAAGCATGCTTCATTCGGGGGTGGAAATAACCGCAGGGTGCTTCTCATCAATTTTTCGAGGCACTATACTGAAGAACATATGGAAGAATTGAAACAGTATGCAAATTTCTTTTCCAATTATTGGGTCGAAGAACTGCACGGGGAAGCCGTGCTTAAGAATGCCAGTCCGGAAAGGATGCGCCATCTTCGACAAATTCAGGAGAATCAAGCGCATTTGCCGGAATTGGCCCGGAAAGCCAAGGAAGCCGCGCAGAACAAATGATTTGCATTGGCAAAGAAGTGTAGGCAGGCAGCCAAGGCTGGAAGCTTTTAATGAGGCGAGAGGGGAAAGTATAGCATGTTTAATTTAAAGTATAAAGTTGCTATTATGGGAAATCCTTCGAGTTTTGTGGAGTGGACGGAGGAAAGAGTCTTATTGATGAAAGAGCTCGGCTTCAATACCATGCAGTTAAATATCGCCTGGGGGGGACGTCCAAATGACGAACCCTTGAATCTGGAGGATGTCGTAAGGCTATCGGGAGAGGATGCCGTACGATTTGCCCAAAAGGTGCCGTTAAACAGCAACCCGTCTCAAGAAAGATGGGAACAGCGAAGAAACGATCTGCGTCAACGCATCCAGTTATGTAAGGCTGCAGAAATGCACTCCATCTTTCACTTTGGGGCGCCTTTTAACGGACAGGATGCTTACGCAGATATGCCATTGGACAATTGTTTATTGGACGGTAAAACTCCTGGCCGATATGTGGCTTTACTAGAGCAGCTTAATAGTGAATTCCCCGGTATTGACGACATATTGATCTATACCTACGACCAGGATGCCTGGTTATGCAACGAATTTGGCACCTGTGAGTTGTGCAGCGGCATTCCCCTTGACCAACGGGTTGCCCCCTTTATCAATCTGCTTGCTGAAACCTGGCAGCGGCTTGCGGGCGGACGCTTATGGTGGGAGCCATGGGAATTGTCTGCGGGACAAGTGTTAAAGTCGATTGCCAAGCTGAATCCGGATTGCGTGGGGTTGGCGCTCCATTCGAATATTGCCGAAGTGACGGCGGCATTACCGGTAGACCGCTTTGTGAAGAATGCGGCTTCGCTCGCAGCAAAACGAAATATGCCGGTTATTATAGAAGGGTTTTTTACTTCTGCGAACGAAGAGATCGAGCCCTATATAAACATAGCATCCCCTTTAGTCACCTTAAAACAGGTAAGGGCGATGGCCAATGTACCAGGTGCGCTAGGGATAAAAGAGTATTTTGGCATCGATGTCACGAAAGTGGATCCCAATCTGCAAATTACATCGCTGTTCTTTTCCCAACCCGATATAACCGACGATGAAGCTATTGATAAGTTAGCCGCTCCTTATGGTGAGGCAGCTGTTGACATTGAGCAATTTTGGCGGTTGAGCTCGGAATCGATCGAACTGTTTCCGTGGGATGTGTCTTGGTTTGCCCGTAAAATCGGACAGTGCGACGTATCCCATACGATGAACGCTGCGTTTATTAGAGGACAGCAATGCCATACCCCGTCATGGGACTCCACCCGCAAGGCTATATTTATGAAAACAGATGATCTGGAGCCCGATCCTTGGATGCTTGAAGATATTCAGCTTCGATGTGAATTAAGCGCGGAAAAGGCGGGAGAAGCTATCTTAATCGGTGATTATGCCCTTGATCGGGTCCCTGCTGAGCTTCAGGGCCAATTGAAAGCTAATCTGGTGGAACTTGAAGGATATCGGCGCCGCGTATTGTCTTATGTGTACCATTTGCGGGAAACTAACCTGGTGAATATTATCCGTAAGTACCATCATGATCATAAGCCTATCCCAGGCCGGTTAATACATGAACTAACAGCTATATTAAAAGCCGACCAACTGAATCAAGGTTTGCAGGAACCGATTCAATCCGCGTTACAAACACTTGAGGAAAGTCTCGGCAATTTTCTTGAGCGATACTTCCTTATACCGGAGACCAATGATTGGGTAAAAGGGCCCCACAGCATGACTTCTCGATAATGAAAAAATCATTCTAAAATATAGTGAAGATATCAAATATACCATACTGAAATGATATATACCAATTAATCATACGAAAAAACCGATAGAATGGAGGTAACACAATGGAGGAGTTGAAACACGATGTTGGAACTGAGTTATAAATCGTACTTGGATAAAGTGCATGGAGGATGGATTGGAAAATGTATTGGCGGAGCGATAGGAGCATTGCAGGAAAATAACAAAAGCTTGATGGACTACACTATGGATAACGTATTTCCGCAAAAAATTCCTCCGAATGACGATCTTGACCTGCAGGTGCTTTATTTACAAGAGGTTTTAGAGAGAAAAGGTTCTCGATTTACTGCAGCCGACATTGCAGAGGCTTTTACGAAATATAATCTTTGTCTTGCCAACGAGTATTCCGTAGCGATCAAAAATATGGAGTTGGGTATTGAACCTCCATTGTCCGGAAGTTTTAATAATCACTTCTTCAATCACTCTATGGGTTGCCCCATTCGATCGGAGATTTGGGGCTTTATTAGTCCAGGCAACCCTGAGGTTGCCGCTCATTATGCTTATATGGATGGAATCGTCGATCATGAGGGTGAAAGTGTATATGGCGAACAATTCTATGCGTCGCTGGAAGCAGAGAGTTTTTTTGAGAATGACATCATTACGTTAATTGGGCATGGACTAAAGTACGTCCCTCACGAAACCGAACTTTACGGATGCATTCATTTTGTCATGGACTTGCATGAAAGAGGGATTGAATGGATCGCTGCGAGGGGGAAATTGGTCCGGAGATTTGGGTCGTCAGATGCATCGTATAGCGTTATTAATATCGGGATCACCATCATGGCGCTGCTCTATGGTGAAGGGGATTTCACAAAAACGATGTTAACCGCCGTCAACAGCGGTTACGATACAGACTGTACGGCAGCTACCGCAGGGGCTATTCTGGGCGTCATCCTCGGGGCGGGGCAAATTCCGGATTTTTGGCTGGATAAGATAGGCGAGGACGTTGTCATTGGGACAGTGGACATCCAACGATACTCCGATAAGATGATCGATCTGGCAAAGGATACTTGTTCTGCAGGACTTTCCTTGTCTCGCGACGGCGTAACTTCCGTTATGTTTACGGATGTACCCGCCGATGTCAAACCGTCTTTACCCCTTCCGATCTCAGATCAACCAATGGAAATAACCGTAAGATACGAGGGGCTTCCCAGTATCGGTTACGGGGAGAAGAAAACGGTAGAATTCACCGTATTCAACCATTCGGACGAGGATCAGATATGCACGATGACTGTAGAACCACCTGAAACACTGTTATCCAGCAGAAAGGAAATCGAATTACGGATTTCAGGAAAAACCCCATTTTGTTTTTCTGTGGATTTCGAGGTGAAACATGACTTGCCAGCCCTTCCCCAGAGGAATATCATTGTCGCGAAGATAACGAAAGCAGGCAAAACAATGGTTGAAAAGTCGTTTGGCCTTTCAGGTGCGGCGAGGATGAAGCTGATCGGGCCGTTCTGGGATAACTACGATACCACTCAATTTGAAAGCGATCCTTATGATGGTAAAATGCCGCATACGCTCCATGCCATGTTTAACGGGTTTGTCAATTTAGATAAACCCTATATCAATGAATCATTTGCCGATTTGGATCAACTGGAAGGGGAGTATGTGAACTTCCATGAAGATAAAATGACGCCGGATACGTTTATTCAATATAAGGGACCCTGCTGTATCTACCTTGTTCATGAAATTGTATGCCCGGAAGATAGAGATGATGTTCACTTGCTGATCGGGAATGAAGCTCCTTATAAGGTTTGGATTAATGAGGAATTAGTCATTGAAGGAAGAGACTGCGCTATGTGGATGCCATATAATGATAGTGCAGTTATTAAACTCAAGAGCGGAATCAACAGAGTCATCATGAAACTGCTCCGAATCGGGAAAACAGCTGATTTTAGCTATCTGCTTAGAAGTGAGAAGTCCAAGATGCATATGTTTGTAGATTTAGAAAGTATGGTTACATCGACTGCTGATCAGCCCTTTGTAATGGCACTATGAAAACTGAAGGGAGCAAATATCGATGATTATGTGTTGAATAAACACGCGCAGATTTAATTATCACGACTTTCGGCTTATTGTTCCCGAAACCGTTCGATTGCTTTAAAGACGTCTGCGAGATCGATTCTAATGCACGGAAAATGTTCGGATACCAGAGTATCCTTATCGCTGTGCGCGGCTGGCGGCTTATAACTTCCATCTTCCAGTTTGTATTGATAAACAACAGCATACACCGGGTCGGCGATCCAGTATTCTTTGACGCCGAACCGCTCATACAACGTCTTCTTATGGAACAGATCATGCTTGCCGGTAGAGGGGGAGAGGACTTCGACCAGCAAATCCGGTATACCTTTTACCCATCCGTCCCGGATAATATGCAGATTGTCGTTGCGAATAAAAATGATGTCCGGCTGCACTACATTTTCATTGTCCAAATAAACGTCCATCGGAGCGGATAAAATCAGGCCGTCTGCATGGCACCCCATGCGGATGGCGAGATGGATTTCGGAAGCAACGATTTGATGAGCCACTTTGGGTGATGCTTGAAAGTCATATCGGATTCCATCAATCATCTCGTACCGCTCATTGGTTTCGTAATATCCGCTTTGTTCCTTCACTATCGGCTTGTCTGCCGGTTTTTCTTTTTTGTCGATTTCACGCATTGGATTCACCTTTCCATTCCAAGGAAATTGTATGCTCCCATTATACCAGATTATATACTTCCTGAATCGTTGAAAAGGCCGGAAAAGGTATAGAACCCTTTTTCGACCCTTGTTCTAATTATAATTTATTAATTATATTTAAATGCGTCCACTTGGATAAAGTAACCCGAGGATTGCGGGTTTTTGGCATTTTTAACAATGACTTTGATGGTGTGGCTGGCGTTAGTTTGTCCGTCAATGCGATACAGAACTTGCTGCGTTTTCCTGCTGGCGGCATAGGTGTCGATGGTTGCAGCATAAGCGCCATCAAAGTAAACCTCGGCAGAGCCGTTATTGCTATTTTTTTCACCAATCCATGAGACGCTTGTGCCTGTGAAGGTAAACTGCGCATAGTGACCCGCGACGTCTGAATAATGGACGTCACTGTTAATCGCTCCCGTTTGATTCGTCGCATAATTCATTCCGTAATACGTGATGCTTGCACTGTCGTCATTGACCACTGTTACTACAGGCACGAACTTGAAAGCATCAACGTTCTGGTAATAATTGCTCGATGCAGCATTTTTAGTGTCTTTTACGACTATCTTGATCGTATGGGAG
>DASWUO010000373.1:0-6569 GCA_036401615.1 Bacilli bacterium
TTACAGCTCAAATTACCTCCTGATACCAAGCAAATTTCTACTGTAACCCGTCCATTCCCGCTTGGAGTTAACTTTGTTGAGGATTCTAGCACTGTAACCCGACAATTCCCGCTTACAGCTAAAATTACCTCCTGATACCAAGCAAATTTCTACTGTAACCCGTCCATTCCCGCTTGGAGTTAACTTTGTGAGTCATTTCTACAATCCGAGACGACTTTTTCCCGTTACAGATCAATAGGGGCATTGTGACGACTTGAAGGTTCATAAACTCTACGTTCATTAAAGAGTATATCACAACTTTTCACCCGATTAACAACTTATCCTTGTACAATTATGTCCACTTCCCTTAGAATTCATGTTATAATTACTAATTATAGAATCGACTAATCTTGAATGATTATTTTAGAAAAAGGGGGAGCTCGCATGCCAAAAGTAATATCCATCTTCGACACCACACTGCGTGACGGAACACAAGGCGAAGGAATCAGCCTGTCTGCAGAAGACAAATTAAAGATAGCCCAGAAACTAGACACATTAGGTGTTCAATATATTGAAGGCGGCAACCCCGGCAGCAATAATAAGGATATTGAATTTTTCGAAAGGGTCAAACACTTAAATCTTAAGGCTAAGATCACTGCATTCGGCAGCACAAGACGCAAGAATTCACTTGCTGAGACCGATGTTAGTTTAAACCGTATCGTAGAATCCGGAGTGCCAGTGGCAACTTTAGTGGGAAAGAGTTGGGATTTCCATGTCCACACGGCCCTGCAAACCACACTTGAAGAAAACTTGGCGATGATCTACGACTCCTTCGTGTATTTAAAAAACAAAGGCTTGGAAACCATATTTGATGCGGAACATTTTTTTGACGGTTATAAGAATAATCCCGAGTACGCTATGGCCGTTCTCAAAAAGGCGGAAGCAGCAGGAGTAAATTGGATTGTCTTGTGTGATACTAACGGCGGAACATTGCCTAACGAAATATACGACATTGTATCCAAGGTCTGTGCTGACATATCTACCCCGGTCGGCATTCATACACATAATGATTGTGAGTTGGCAGTCGCTAATAGCTTGGCTGCCGTACAGGCAGGAGCAACACAGGTGCAGGGAACCATTAACGGCTATGGGGAACGTTGCGGTAATGCCAATCTATGCTCCATCATCCCCAATCTACAGATCAAACTGAACTACCGCTGCCTGTCCGATGAACAATTACAATCCTTAACCGGCGTTGCAAGGTATATCAGTGAAATTGCCAATGTTCATATGCCGGTGAATCAACCTTACGTAGGAAACGCAGCCTTCGCCCATAAAGGCGGCATCCATGTTTCAGCTATCATGAAGGATTCGAAAACCTATGAACACATCGTGCCGGAACTCGTTGGAAACAAACAGCGGATTCTTGTCTCGGAGCTAGCCGGACAAAGCAATCTTCTCTACAAAGCCAAAGAACTTAACCTGAATTTAAATATGGAAAGCTCCCAAACCAAGGCCATTATCGACCAGATCAAGGACATGGAACATAAGGGCTATCAATTCGAAGCCGCTGACGCCTCTCTTGAGTTGTTATTGCGCAAGGCAGGCGGCATTGTCGAAGAAATCTTCACCTTGGATTCCTTCAAAATTCTTGTTGAGAAAACAGCGGATCAAGCTGTTATTTCCGAGGCCATTGTTAAATTGAAAGTGCAGGGTGAAACGGTATATACCGTAGCCGAAGGAAACGGCCCTGTCAACGCATTGGATAATGCCGTTCGTAAAGGCCTGCTCCAGTTCTATCCCGATATTGTCAACCTGCACTTGTCTGACTATAAAGTTCGGGTGATTGATGAAAGAGATGCCACTGCTGCCAAAGTTAGAGTATTGATCGAGTCTACGGATTACCAGAACACATGGACTACCGTCGGCGTTTCCGAGAATGTCATTGAAGCGAGCTGGGAAGCCTTAATGGACAGCATCCGCTACGGCCTCATCGGCAAAACTAGAGTTTCTTCAACAAAAGAAGACAACCGGGAACGCATTGGGCTGGTTAATCATTAATTGGGGCCTCCGCACAACGGGTGAGCTTCATCAAACGGAACTCAGGTGCTCTATTTTTGAAATTTACACTCTCTTGACTGCCTAACGGATCTACACGCTGCTATTTGGGTAAATTATGTTGATAATGCCACTCTTTTCTTGAAATAAGATACCAGAGATCCGCAAAACAGCAATTATCAAATTTTTTCTTAGAATAAAGCCCTCTACTTCCGCTAAACAAAGGTAAAACAAGAAAATTCTAGCCATTTTTAAACAACGGCTAGGTTTTTTTGTCTCCCCCGAACATTCCCGGAGTTTTGTTTTCGTTTTAGTGGGATTAACATGACTTATCCACTTTATTTACTCCTCAATCAACTTTCTAATCTTCTTCCCTAAATCAATCGGATTCACTACCCCGAAGATGACATCCTCGATCACACCATCCCGGCCAATAAGGAAGCTGGTGGGTATGGACCTCACACCATACAGTTTAGACGCTTTACCATCAGGATCCATCAATATCGGGAATTCAAACTTGTGAAGCTTCACAAAAGCTTCCGCCCCTTCGACCGTATCATCATCGGTCAAGTTTACCGCATAAAGATCGAACTCTTCACCATATTGAGCGTGGAGTTTTCTTAAATCCGGCGCTTCTTCCTCACAAGGGCCGCACCAGGAAGCCCAGAAATTAAGCAGCAGGGGTTTGTTCCTTTGTCCGCCAATCGTAAACATAGGCCCTTCCAATCCTTTAAGGGAGATAGCAGGCGCCATGAACCCGGGCTTAGGCATTGCTTCATTGCTATAAATCTCTCTATCTGCTTTCACCAAGTTTTGGTATATCGCGATGCCGGCCAGTATAAATATGGCAAACAAGATGAGCATATTTCGTAGTGCAGCGCTTTTCATGAAAGATCCCGCTTTCTTCAAAAAAAATACTTTTTCATTCATCATCAGCTCAAGTATAACTTTTTTCCATAGCTAAATCCAATTGCCTGCCACCATGGTATGAGGGCTGGACTCTGCGGGTACATTAACATTACCCCAAGGCAGAGGAGAATTATTGAATGGAAACAACCAAAGACAACAAGCTGAAAATTTCCTTCGAAAGTGATGTGCCGGCAGAAGATGTCCAATCTAAACAACAGGGTAAAGATGAAAAAGGCGGTTCCAAAAGTCATGTCTGGGAGTTTATCGCCCTCTCCACCATTCCTTTAGTCCTTGTGCTTGGCAATTCCATGTTGATTCCCGTTCTACCGGAAATGAAAAAGGAGCTCGGCATTAATCAATTTCAAACCAGCTTGATCATCACCCTGTTTTCTTTAACGGCAGGCATATTCATCCCGATTATCGGGTATTTGTCTGACCGTTTTACAAGAAAAGCCATCATTATCCCCTCCCTTATTGTTTACGGCGGAGCAGGCATTCTGGCTGGCTTTGGAGCTATTTGGGAGTCATACCCCGTTATCATCGCAGCAAGAGTTTTGCAAGGATTAGGTGCTGCCGGAACAGCTCCAATTGCTATGGCACTTATTGGCGATCTATATAAAGGCGGGACAGAAAGCCAGGCTTTAGGCCTGGGAGAAGCCTCCAACGGAACAGGAAAGGTGTTAAGTCCGATCATAGGTTCCTTGCTTGCCCTGATTGTTTGGTATGCCGCTTTTTTTGCCTTCCCCCTCTTTTGTTTAATCTCCATCATCGCTGTAATTTTCTTAATTAAGGAACCGAAAAAAGAAAAGAAACCGCCGAAATTGCCTGAATATTTACACAAACTTTTGGACATTTTTAAGAAAAAAGGCGATTGGTTGATCCCGTCATTTTTTGCCGGATCTTTGGCCCTGTTTATTTTATTCGGAGTCCTGTTCTACCTCTCGGATATTCTTGAAAAACCTCCCTACAGCATTGATGGTGTGGTTAAGGGGTTAGTCTTGGCTATACCCTTGCTTGGTCTGGTCATTACGTCCTTTACAACGGGGAGTTTGATTAAGAAGAACGGACTGCTTATGCGTTGGTTGATGAACATTGGACTGGCTCTAATGGTAACCGCACTTGCCCTGACGATCTTCTTTTACAAAAATGTTTATGTGTTTATTGGGCTTTTAACCCTCAGCAGCGTAGGAACCGGGCTTCTTCTTCCTTGTTTGAACACAATGATCACCGGCGCCATTAAGAAGGAGCAGCGGGGGATGGTGACATCGTTGTACAGTTCGCTTCGTTTTTTCGGAGTAGCCTTTGGTCCGCCAATCTTCGGCTGGCTTATGGGGATCTCGCATCGCACTATCTTCTATACCGTATCTTCTCTGTCCCTGCTTACCTTGGTTATGGTCTTCTTCCTAATCAAGCCTGACAAAAAAGTGAGTTAAAGTGTATAATGTTCTTACTCTAAACAAGCGGGTGAGCAGCATTGAACATCACGATTTCCGAGGAATTATACGGACAGTTGACGGATGATTGTTATACAAGATTGCCTCAAGAAGGCTGTGGAATGTTATTAGGAACAACAACGGGGAACCATCTTAATGTCGATGCTTTCATTCCAATAAGTAATTGTTCGACTCAGCCTAACCAGCATTTTACGATGGACCCGCGGGAATGGGTGGAACAATGGTATCTTGCGTTGTACCATAAGAAGGAAGTCATCGGAATTTATCACTCCCACCCCTCTACTCCGGCCATTCCCTCTTTAGAGGATTTAACTACTTTATGGTATACCCTGCCAAGTTACTGGATTATTTCTTTTATGACTCCCGGGGTTCCTGAGGTCTGCGCTTACTCCCTTAGGTGCTTAAATAGGCATACAGATCACCAAGCGTCACCACTTGTTTCTCATAAATATCATCCAACATTCTTGCCCATAACTCGGCGGTCATTAGTGCGTCTTCAAGAGCATGATGACGTACAGTAACCGGGATGTTGTAATGTTCAAGCAACGCATCCAGCGAATGTTCGGGCCAATGCGGATGAAGCCACTTCCCAATCATCATCGTATCCAACAACCGGTGGGATAAACTAACTTTGGATGTTTTTCTAAGGGCAGCGTCCAGAAACTGCTTATCGTGTCCGGTTCCATGGGCAATTAAGATGCGTTTGTGCACAAACTCGAAAAAACCATGCAAGGTATCTATCAAATCAGGTGCTTCCTGCGCCATTTCATTCGTAATTCCGGTGAGCTGTTCGATTTCAGGAGATATGTTACGTTTAGGGTTCACTATACTATAGTACTTTTTATCATATTCGATTTGGTTCCCATTCATTTCAACCGCACCAAAAGAAATAATTTCATCTACTGTAGGAAAAAAACCTGTCGTCTCCAAGTCGAACACAACAAACTCCAATTGTTTTAAGGGAATATCGAAAAGGGACGTTTTGCGCTGCTCCTTCATGACGGAGCGAATAAATGCCATCTGCTGCGCATTCTGTCCTCCAAACATGGAAGAAATTGCAGGCGTAATCCCACCCTTCTTATATAAATTCCACATGCCTCCTGTAGGCGGTTGTTGTTCCTTCATAGCTGCACCTCCTGACTACCCTTCTATTCTTTTCTTAACAAATTTCTGCAGATCATTCGCTGTCCTTAAAGCTTTCTTCAAATGGGGAATTAACTCCTTTGTCAGGTCATCCGCAGATATTTTGCCTCTTGTGTTATACATTCCTTCCTCCAGAAAATAAGGTGTCATGGTACGAAGCTTAAGAATCGTTCGAAAAGCCTCTATCCATTCCAGTCCCATCCCTTTGTTTATTACCGCCCCTTCCACTAACTTGTTTATTCTCGCCAAAGTTGAGGTTTCCGGCAGACCCGCCTGGATCGCCAACAAACGAACACCATTGACTACGGGAATATAAGCGCCATATTTAATGTCGATGCCTCCGGAATCCTCACCATATTGTTCCCTGATGAGATGCCCGAAGAAGCTAAGCAGCACCTTATGCCGAAGTGTATTATGCAGCATATTCTTAAGCATACCGGGCCTTGCTTCAACCCCTGAGAGAAAATGCCGCTTTAAACGATCCAATAAAGTGGAGTTGCCATAAATACATCTTGCATCTGCAACGATAAGCATGTGGCGCACCTTTTCAAAGGCGGGGTCCTCGAACCATTCATCAAGTAACCCTGTCCAACCGGATAAGGAATGCTTCCACAGCTCATTTGTTGCCAATACGCCTCCATCACAGGGTGGATATCCCGCAGCTTCCAGCCCTTCCTCAATACACAACGCTAATTCTTGAAAATAGGAAGCCGCCTCTTCCGGATCATCCGAATCCTCATAGACTAACCCGTTATCCTGATCACTCCACAGGGTTTGTTCTCCTCTCCCCGCACTGCCGAATAATATAAAAGCATAAGAAACAGGAAGAGGACCCCGTCCTTTGTCAGTAAGCCTGTGCTCTGACAACTCGATCGTCCTCCGAATAATTAGGTCGTGAAATTGGTTAACATGCTCTATTAGACCAATGGGATCAAAAATAAGGAGATGATCACTATTCTTTTCATGAAATTGATTTCGCAGCTCACGAAGCTCAGGTATTTCCTTAGCATTCCGAATGCGCTGCTT
>DASWUO010000374.1:0-11546 GCA_036401615.1 Bacilli bacterium
GAGGGTTGGAAATTCCCTATATGGGCGAAGACTATTGGCAGAAATGGATCGTTTGTGAAGAATTCAAGAAGTTGGATTACGAATAAATCATCAAGCTGACGGATGATCTGTTAGCCCTGAATTACAATTTCCATTATGGGGATGAAGATCTGATTGCTAAATACGGCAGTGTGCTTAATAAAGAGTTTATAGTAGGACAATGTGCTTACCGATTGGTTATCCTTCCTCCCTTGGTTTCTTTGGATTTAGCGACAATTGACTTGCTTAACCAATTTATCGACAAGGGGGTATGGTTGTTTCTGTCGGTGAATTTCCAAGGTTGGTTGAAGGGAAGCCATCTGATGCTGAAGAGCTGCAGGAGCTTCAGAGCCGGGTAAGCAGTGTGGCCAATGATAAATCAGAATTGAAAATCGGTCTGGAAAAATATATATAACCAACCGTATCTGTAACAAGAACTGACGGTCTTCTGAATGAACATGTCTATTGCTGCACGAGAATAATTGAAGATAAGCTGGTTTACTTTATCGTGAATACGAGTAGAGATGACAGCTGTGAGTTTATTGTAAAAGTGAATTCTGCCGGGGATTTTACCAGGTTTGATTTAATGGACTGCACGGAAGAGGCTATAAGCAGCCTCAGTACATTTTATCTGGAACCCACGCAGTCCATGCTGCTTATTCAGGATAAGGGGGAGCTTGTTGCTGTCTCTATTAATGCTGCTGATCCTAAAGAATTAGAGACCAAAAAAGATGGTTCTAAAATGAATTGCCCGGACAGTTATACACTGGATAGCCAATGGACGCGCCAAAGGTGACATCATCTACGGAATGACGGCTGAGATTGATATTGTGGATGAACGATCCCATGTCCGGTTTGGGAAAAAATGGGTTGAGCAGCTGTTTAAACAGCGCCTAGGGGATGACAGACCCCTCAATGAAATCGTTCAGAAGATGATGAGGGATGCCATTGGGGGCCATGCAGAATTTAATGATTTGACGGAAGAGCAGAAGGAGAAAGTGAGCTTTCTCGCATTTTGCGGTAAATTGGAATTTAAATATTTACAATATGATCGGATCTAAGACGTGTCAACTCATATAAAAATCTTACCCTCTTACCCAGGCGACATTGACAAAGCTGCTTGAAAAACTTATATTATAATAAGAATTAAACATCAGATGTTATGATTTTTAGATATAAGTGGAGGGATACACCATGCTTTCAGACAAATTAGTACAGATAGAAAAAGTAACGCTGGCGCAGAATATTGTGCAGCAGCTTATTGAAATTATTATGAACGGTACGATTAAGCCCGGAGATAAGCTTCCTGCGGAAAAGCAATTGATGGAATTGTTTGGGGTAGGCAGAAGTTCACTTCGTGAAGCCATACGGGCGCTTATTACATTAGGATTGGTTGAAGTTAAAGTACCTGAAGGAACTTTCGTGAGCAAGTCGCTTGGCGGTTTCTTCACAAAGCATTTGGCGCTCATGTCCAGAATCAGCTTCGATAATATCATTGACCTTGTGGAGGCGCGCATTGCTATTGAAGTAGATATTGCGGAAATAGCAGCCAGAAAGGCAACGCAGGAAGATAACGCCAAGTTAAACGAGGTTCTAATATCAATGAGAGAGGCTAAGGAAAATGAACAATTTCTGTCGGCAGATCTTCAATTTCATCTTATTCTGGCGGAAATCGCCAAAAATTCATTTATGCTTCATGTTATGAATATTCTAAGAGACGTAACAAGGGAGTGGATTTTAAAAGTAATTCAACTGCCAACCACTAGAGAACTTGCAACCAAACAGCACGAGAAGATAGCGAAAGCCATTAAAAACAATGACGTTGCTGCAGCAGGCACGGCCATGCGAGAACATTTGGAAGCAGTGAGTGAATTGCTAATGAAGAAAGTAGCCAAATAGCTTTTAGGATTTGGCCTTTTTTCATGAATAAGCCAAGCAAAGTGAAAAGCAAAAAGATGATTGACAAAAAGAGCAGTCATTCATATAATTAATTTATACAAAGGTCTGATGTTAGGATCAAATGATAGAAAGATTAAATCATGATCGTGTTATCTACAATTCATAAGGAGGAAGCGAAGAATGAAAAAGTATCAAGCATTTATCGATGGAACATTTAGAGATTCAGGATCAGCGGAAATGATTAAGGTTTTTAATCCGGCAACCGGAGAAGTGATTTCAGAAATACCCGAGTGCTCGATTGAGGTTACACGACAAGCAATAGATGCAGCAGAGAGGGCACAGGTGTCGTGGGCCAAATTGCCAGCTATCCAAAGAGCAGGACACCTTCGCAGAATAGCACAAAAACTTCGTGAAAACAGCGATTACCTAGCCCGTATCATTACGGAAGAACAAGGAAAAGTTTTAGGATTGGCTGAAGTGGAAGTCAACTTTACGGCAGATTATATGGATTATATGGCCGAATGGGCCAGAAGGTATGAAGGCGAAATTCTGCAAAGTGACCGGCCTAATGAAAATATTTTTATGTTTAAGATGCCTATCGGTGTTGTAAGTGGAATTTTACCTTGGAATTTTCCTTTTTTTCTTATCGCCAGAAAAATGGCACCTGCCCTTCTTACAGGAAACACAATCGTTATTAAGCCAAGTGAAGAAACGCCAAATAATGCCTTTGAATTTGCCAAACTTGTCGCGCAAACAGACTTGCCTCCCGGAGTTTTTAATGTGGTGTCCGGCAGAGGCGCTTCAGTTGGTCAGGAGCTGTCATCCAATCCGAAGATCGGCATGGTTAGTTTTACTGGCAGCGTAGAAACAGGTTCCAAGATTATGGCTGCCGCTTCCAAGAATATCATCAAGGTCTCGCTCGAATTAGGAGGGAAAGCGCCGGCGATTGTCATGGACGATGCGGATATCGATCTTGCTGTAGAAAGTATTAAGAATTCACGGATTCTTAATACAGGCCAAGTGTGCAATTGTGCTGAACGCGTATATGTCCATGAGAAAGTTGCGGATGAGTTTACCAAGAAATTAAGTGCGTCTATGAGTAAAGTAAAGTATGGCAATCCCCTTACTGAAGAGGGTCTCGACATGGGTCCTCTGGTCAATCAACAAATCTTTAACAAGGTTGAAACCCTGGTTAATAACGCCGTTAAGGAAGGGGCGATTGCAGTGTTAGGCGGCAAACGCGCAGATCGCGGGCAGGGATATCATTTCGAGCCGACTGTACTTACCAATGTCAGACAAGACATGGAAATCATGCATAAGGAAATATTCGGGCCGGTGCTCCCTATTGTTACGTTTAAAGATCTGGATGAGGCCATCCAAATGGCCAACGACTCTGAGTATGGACTAACTTCCTCTATTTATACACAAAGTTTAGATACTGCTATGCGGGCATGCAAGGAAATCAAGTTCGGCGAAACCTATGTTAATCGTGAAAACTTCGAAGCCATGCAAGGCTTCCATGCCGGCTGGAGGAAATCGGGCATTGGCGGAGCGGATGGAAAACACGGATTGGAAGAATATTTGCAGACACATATGGTTTACATCCAGTATGATATGAATAAGAAGTAAGGAGATCATCGCATTGGCTAAAAAATGGAATGTTTGTATGATTGGAATGGGCTATTGGTCCGACGTGCATTTTGATGCATGGCGTTCTTTGCCGGATGTTCGCATCGCGGCGATATCAGATCGTAACCAACATAAGCTCGAAGCCAAAGCAGAAAAGTATGGATTATCTTCGGATCAGCTATTTTTACATTTGGACGACGCATTAAAGCGGCCAGACATCGACATTGTGGATGTCATCACCCGTCCGGATTCTCATCTGGAAATGGTCGAGCGGGCTGCGAGGGCCGGGAAGCATGTGCTTTGCCAAAAGCCGTTTGCACCTACTATTGAAGAATGCCAGAAAATCGTTGACGTTTGTAATCGGCATGGCGTTAGATTGATGGTGGCAGAGGGTTGGCGTTGGCAGTCCCATTATATTGCAATTAAGAAAGTAATCGACAGCGGAGTGTTAGGAGCGATATCCTTCGCCAAAATCAATGCGAAATGGTTTTTCACGCCGCGTTTCGATGATCCAGCTAAGATGACACAGCCTTATTTTCGCGAGATGGAGCGTCTTCTGTTATTCGAAATGGGTCCGCATTTTATCGACAGCTACCGTTTCTTATTTGGTGAACCTTCCGGATTAACCTCTGTCACTAAGCGGATAAGCCCCTATATCAAAGGGGATGATCTGGCGATCCTCGTCTTCCATCACGAGAACATGACAGGCATGCTGGAAGCCAGCTGGGCCTCCCGTGAATTGACTGAAGGCAAGTATAATCTTCCGGGTGGCGAAAACTTAATGGAGTACATCATCATTGAAGGATCTGATTCGACGCTTCGGCTTACGGCAGACGGGCAAATCCAACTCATTTATACAGGCGGGCGTGTAGAGAATATAGATTATGCCAAAGATGAATTTCAGAAGAGTCATGACCGGCTGCACGAGCATTTCATTCATGGCTTAAATTCGGGAAGTGCCTTTGCCACTTCAGGTGAGGAATATATGAAAGTCATGCAGATCATTGAAAAAGCGTATACCATAGGAGAAAGGGTGGATTCCATTGGCTAGATATATGTTTATGTGGCAGTGCAGGCCTGGAACCGAGCAAGAATATATTGACCGTCATAAAGCCGTTTGGCCTGGCGTTCTCAAAGCACTAAAAGATGCAGGTTTGAGCAATTTCAGCACCTTTATGAAGGGGAACCAACTGTACGGATTTATTGAAGCCGATGATTTCAAGAAGTCTTGGGCGCTGTTTCAGGCTGATCCGGAAACACAGCGTTGGGAGAAGTACATGGGCGAAATATTAATAACCGACGTAACTCAAGGAGAAATGGAAGTCAACGGCAACGAAGTTTTCCGTTTGGGTTGATTATAGTGTAAGTATGGAGGCACAAGATGAAAAAATTTAAAGTGGGTTTATCACGGGATTTTCTGAATAATGAGGGGAAAGTGGCGTTAGGAACCGAGGGGATTGACTTTCTGTTGCAGTTCGACCATATCGACTATGCTTTTTTTGACCAACACAAAAGCCCTGTAGAAGCATACCAACTTCAACCTTTTAATGCAGTGATTTCGCTTACTCCGCATTATACAAAGGATAGCCTCACCGATACGGAAGATTTGCTGGTGATCGCCAGATGGGGCGTAGGCTATGATTTCATTGATGTCCAAGCCTGTACGGATGCAGATGTTGCACTAACCATAACACCGAATGGCGTACGCAGGCCGGTGGCTTATTCGATTCTCACCTTAATGTTGGCCCTTGCCCATAATCTGTTGGCGAAAAGCCGGCTGATTTCGGAAAAACGATGGGATGACCGCACCTTGTATCCGGGCAAAGGAATTACCGGAAAAACGCTTGGCTCTATCGGATTGGGTAATATCGCCAAGGAAATGTTCCGGATGACCGATCCTTTTGATATGCAGAAAATCGCTTTTGACCCTTATATCGACCCTGCTGCAGCCGAAAAACTTGGGGTAGAGCTGGTCAGCATGGATGCCCTCTGCGAGCGTTCCGATTTTCTGGCCGTCAATTGCTTTTTATCTAAAGAAACCTTTCATTTAATCTCCGAGAAGCAATTTAAGCAGATGAAACCAAGCTCCTTTATCATTAATACGGCCAGGGGCGGAATCATTGATGAGAAGGCCTTGATTACAGCCTTGAACGAAAAGTGGATTGCCGGTGCAGGTTTAGATGTATTTGAAGAGGAGCCTTTTGTAACAGATTCGCCTCTTCATCATATGGAGAATGTCATCATCACCCCTCACAGCCTATGCTGGACGGATGAGTTGTATAAAGGTATCTGGAAGGAAGCTGCAGAGTCGGTCGTGAAGTTTTCACGGGGTGAAATTACGGCAAACGTCGTAAACAAAGACGTACTGCAAAAGCCCGGCTTCCTGAAAAAGCTTGATAGACTTAAATGTTAGTCCTATAAATAACGGGGAAGGTAATTATATGATCCTATCATTGAAAGAGAAGGCCAGACAGCGGGAATTAGCTTATGGGACGTTTATCTTTGAGTTTTTCGAAGCAGGGGTTCCCATGATGGTGAAGCAAGCGGGCGGCGAGTTCGTTGTGCTCGATATGGAACATTCCGGCGCAGGATTAGACCGCTTGAGGCCAATTATTCTATTATGCCGTGCTGTCGGAATTGTGCCGATTGTCAGGGTTCAAGACTCCCAATATCATCATATTGCCGGGGCTTTGGATTGTGGAGCCCAAGGGATTATGATCCCTATGGTAGAAACTGCGGAACAGATGAAATCGATTATTCAGCACAGCAAATATTACCCTAAGGGTGCAAGAGGGAATGCCTTTGGATTTGCTCACGATGATTATATATCAGGGCCTGTGCCGGCCAAAATGGCAGGATTGAATGACAGGGTCATGCTTATTCCTCTTATAGAAAGCAAGCTGGGGGCAGAAAATGCCCGTGAAATCGCCGCTATCGATGAAGTGGATTTGCTGTGGATTGGGCATCTTGATTTATCGTCCTCGTTAGGTGTTCCCGGAGACTTTGAACATCCTGATTTCAAGAATGCTTTAGGGCAAATTTTTAAAGCTGGCGATCAGAATAGAAAGAGCTGCGGAATTCTTATTCCGGATGCTGCCGCTATGGGCGGGTGGTATAACCAAGGTGTGAGGTTTTTTTCCTATTCCGCTGATGTATTCCTATTTCAAAACACGTTAAAACAAGGCATAACGAAGATGAAAGAAATGGCAGAAAGCTTCTGAGAGGATGGATAAATGTGAAAGATTTACAATATAAACCGGTGATCAGCAAATATAAAGAAATCAAACCGTTTGAATTGGATACAGGCGTTTATTTTCATGAAATGATTATGGAGACCATGGGGCCTAAAACGATAATAGTCGGATTGGCCACGTTTGATCCGGGTGCCTTTTTACCATGCCATATTCATAATGTAGAAGAGTCCGTGACGATCTTAAAGGGAAATGCCTTTTGTGATGTAGAAGGGGTCCGCACGGCTTTAGAGCCTTACGATACTTCTTTCATCCCGGCAGGGATCCCGCATCGTTTCGTAAATAACAGTGATACAGAAGAACTTATTATTCTATGGGCTTATTCACAAATTAATATATCGCTCCGCACGGTGGACGTCGAACGAATCGTAGTGGATTCAGACCGCTGCATGCTTCCTAAAGTCAGAAAGGTGTGAGCTTCATGAAAGAGCCAATACATCATTATATGCAGGTAGGGATTGTGCATTTTGTTGTGTATCCGTGTATTGACGGGGATGGCCCTATCTTGGAGACAGTTCACAAAATTTGCTCGGATCCGTATTTTGATGTCATCGAAATTTCATGGATTCATGATCAAGCTGTACGCAGTCAAGTGAAGAATATGTTGGAAACAAGCGGAATCCATGTCACATACTGCGCTCATCCTTGGCTGTTGACGCAAAAGCTGGATCTCAATTCTGAAGATTCAGCCCATCGTGAGGCAGCGATCAAAGTTGTTAAAGAGGCCATTGAAGATGCTGCGGAATATGGCGTGAAGTGTGTTGCCTTGTTAAGCGGGGCTTATACCGGAATGAGCGACAGGGCCGCCGCGATCAACAGGTTGGCTGATTCCCTTCAACAAATTTGCCAATATGCCAATCAATACAATATCGAGATTGTACTTGAAATATTTGATCAGGAAATAGATAAAAAACGACTTATTGGCAAAACCACAGATGCGGTGGAACTGGCAGAAAAGGTTTGTTCCATCTGTGACAATTTTGGCTTGATGGTCGATCTTAGCCACCTTCCCTTATTGGGAGAGACTGCTGAACAGGCCCTTCTGCCTGTTCAGTCTTATTTAAAGCATGTTCATTTAGGAAATTGCTACATCGGTGATCGTGATAATCCAGCTTGGGGTGATGTACACCCTCGCTTTGGATATCCGGGCAGTGAGAATGATGTGGAGCAAATTGTTGACTTTCTGCAGGTATTGTTTGAAATAGGTTATCTACAAGAGGATGATGCACGACGTCCTATTGTTTCTTTTGAGGTGAAACCGGTGGGGCAGGAAGATCCTGAGTTGGTCATTGCCAATGCGAAACGCAAATTAAATGCGGCCTGGGCGAAGCTTGAACTCCATTCACCGAAGGTGGACAAGGCGCTAACGGAGGTGGGATGATTGGATAAGGACATTATTCGGTATGGCGGGCAAGGCTTCCGTAAACCTCTGAAAACGCTTGAACTCGGTCCCATAAAGGCTGAGTTGATGGAAGACGGTTCTTTAAGGTATATCAAAGTGAATGGAATAGAAATGATACGAAGCTTGCTGGTAACCGTTCGTGATCAAAATTGGGGTACTGCTCCCGGAAAGTTTTCATCTATTAGTGTGGATCAGAAGGAGCATTACATAGACATTTCCTTCCAAGCCATTCATCAGCAAGAGGATATAGATTTCAGGTGGAGGGGAAATATTCATATTCGGAAAGATGGAAATCTGATTTATTTCATGGATGGTGAGGCTCATGCTGATTTTCTGAAAAATCGAATAGGATTTTGCCTGTTGCACCCAATGGATTTGGCCGGTTCGGAGGTAGAGGTTGAAACCGCGGACGGCAGATTCAAAAGTTTGTTCTCAAAACTTATCACTCCGGAAGATCCGTTTGTAAATATGAAGTCTATGGCTATTGTCACGAAAGATAGATTAAACATGAATATTCTATTCGAAGGAGAATTGTTTCAAACCGAGGATCAGCGAAATTGGACAGACGGCTCTTACAAGACGTTTTGTACACCTCTTCACTTGCCTTATCCTATAGCTATGACAAAAGGAACAAAAGTAAAGCAAACCGTTTCCATCTCTATGAATAGTGTGAATAGCATGGTGAAAGACTTGTTCCAGCCCGAACAAGAACCAATCTTGAAAATAACTGGAGAAGTACTTGGTAAATTGCCGGAACTCGGCACTTTACTGGCTCCTATGACACGGCCGTTGAATGACCGGGAACAGGATCAGTTGAAGGAATTAAATTTGTCCCACGTCAGGTGTTCATTAAATCTCACAGAAGCGGACTGGCGGCTTAAATATGGTTATGTTCATGACGCAGCCAAGAAGCTTAACCTCGATTTAGAGATCGAATTGATTACTGATGAAGATGAACGGATGATTCAGGAAGCACTTGAATTAATAAAAGAAGCAGGATCAAGAATTAAACGTCTTAGTATTTATCCTGATAAGGCACCAGATTCCCCGGCAGAAACGAGAACCGAATTATTCGGGGCGTCCCTTAGGGCATGCCAATATGTGACTACCAGGAAACTGTTGGAAATGCTTAGGAAACATCTGGGGCAGAGTCCCCTTATGTTGGTTGGAGGCGGGTCCCGCAGCAATTTTACTGAATTGAACCGGACCTTGATGCCATTAACTTTAATGGATTTTGTTGAATATGCTGTTAATCCCCAAGTTCATGCTGAGGATCTTGATTCAATCGTTGAAACATTGCCCGCACAAGCTATCACTTTACAAACGGCAAAAGTATTAAGCAATGAACTGCCGGTTCACATCAGCTCGGTGACACTAAAAGGCAGAATGAATCCATATGCTGCTGATGATGAAGCAGTCAGATGTTCGCAGAACAGGATGGATCAAGAAGATCAAAGGCTGAATTCGTTATTTGCTGCTGGCTGGACATTGGGATCTTTTGCTCACCTTGCATTGGAAAACGCTCAATCTATTAATTTTTATGAAGGTACAGGAGCATTAGGAATGATAAAAGAAGGCGGACACGAGGTATGTCCTGCCTATTATGTAATTGCAAATATTGGGGAGTTTGCAAATGGCGAGGTTTTGAAATTGGTTGGCTTGGACGCAAAGGTGATGACAGGCATTGCACTCAAAAAGGGTGATCATTTGCGAGTTATTGCGGCTAATCTTACGGACGAAGTAATCTCGGTTGGGATCGATATGTCAGAATGGAACTATTCAGCAGCAAAAATTCGCTTTTTGGATGAAGTCAATTATTCAACTGTTATAATTGACAAAAGTTATTGGTTGAAGACATATTATTCCTGCTTGGTAACCTCTCAATCAATTCCAGTTAATCTACCTCCACTTTCTTTGGTGTTTATTGACTTTTGAGGATATCTGACGCAAAACGCCTTGCAGGAATTCCGGGCACCGTGTTTACATTATATACATTAAGAGTTCGAGCATGATTTGGAGACATCTGTAAGAGAAATCCAGTATTTTTTTGTGTTTGTAGTATAGGCAATATGAACCATATATGGTATAATAGTCTCAAAAAATTAGATAAATAAGGAAAAAGGCAAACTCGAATGAAAGACGGGGACGCAAAATCACGGGTCTAACGTACGAATGTGCTATGATCGCCGGATTACCCTAAAGTAGTGCAAAGGCGCTTCTTTCGGGATAGCGTTTTTTGTTTATCCAAATTTGGAGGTGGAGATGAACAATGTATAGAAGGGAAGGTAAATGTTTTGTAACTTTTTAAAATTGACTCAATTAGGAGGAAGATGATGAAGTTTGTTGATGATTTTTCGTATTTTGATGAATTAATTAATAAAGGAATCAAATACGCACTTATTGATGTAGATAATACAATCGCAAAAGCTAATATTACCCACCTCTATTTTTTTATTAAGAAGAAACAAATTAACAATAGAATCGCATGGTTCTTATGGTGTCTGCAATTTGCGTGTTTCTGGGCTCCACTTTACATTTTCTTGGACTATTTAGACAGGGATTTGTTTCAAAAAGCCTTTTATCGACGATATCAGGAATTTAATAAAAATGATATAGAGTATTACGCTGAACAATTATTCCAGGAAAGATATAGAAATAATTTTATTCCATTTGTTCACGATAGTATTTCCTATTTGAAGGAAAAAGGGATTCATGTTACTCTGTTGTCAACTAATATGGATGTTGTTGTGAACCATTATTCAAGATACTTTGACGTGCCTTCTATTTGTTTGAAAATGAATGAAAGCAATAGTCTTGCAACAGTCGATTTGAGCGGAATAAATGAATTTAAACTGAATGCAGCAAAAAAATTCGATGCTGAAAAAACGATTGCCATCGCCGATTCCAAACATGACCTGCCGGTGCTCAACTACGTAGCATTTCCACTGGTGGTATCCAATAAAAAAAAGAAGTGGATGAATAAAATTAATAAACCCTTTGGTTTAGTGCCTGAAAATTGAAATCCCAAAACCTTAGCGATCCATCTTATACAGAAAGAGGTGTCTTGGGTTGGTATTTACCTTTATTGCTCTATGGACCATTACCATCATTTTGATCATTAATGGTTCGAAAAAAGATTCCATGATATGGGGGGCGCTTATAACTTTTTTTGGCGGATGCGGAGCGTTTGCACGGGCTATGATTGAATCTTTCTTGCCTTATTTACAAAAATACGAGTTGGTTCTGCCTTCAGCCGAGGCATGGTTTTACAATATTTACAGCATTGGTTCGTTTATGAATACCAATGGGCTGCCTTATGCTTTTTTTATGTTTACTTTTTGTTACTC
>DASWUO010000375.1:0-5306 GCA_036401615.1 Bacilli bacterium
AAGTGAAAATTGTTCATTATTGGATTACACTCCTTACTTAGATGCAAGCTTTTTGTGCGAGGCAAGAATAGGTATTCCAAGACACTATTATCAAGATTTGGACGATGATAGACTTTCTATAATGGAAGCAGCCATTAAGACATTGGAAGCAGCAGGAGCTACAATAATTGATCCCGTTACTCTACACGTTGAACAGCAGAACTGGAATAATGATGTCATTACCTATGAATTTAAGAAGGGACTGAATAATTACTTATCGCAATTGACTGATTCGGTACCGATTCACTCTTTGAAAGAATTGATTGAATATAATAAACTCCATGCCGAGGAAGCTTTAAAATATGGACAAGACACACTAATAAGATCAGAAGAAACAACACTGACTGAGCAAACCTATCTGGAAAAAAAACAAGAATATATGGAACTACCGCTTAAACTAGGTATTGATCATGTATTAGACAAGTATAAGTTAGATGCATTAGTGTTGCCCGGGGATGTGGATGGAATGTATATTGCTGCTAGGTTGGGTTATCCTTTGATTGCTGTTCCAGCAGGGTATTCATCAAGAGGGGTTATTGATAAAGATGGAGATTCCACAAAAGGTCCATTCGGCGTGGTCTTTTCAGGCAGAGCTTTTAGTGAACCTACACTGATAAAAATAGCATACGGATTTGAACAAGCTACAGAACATCGATTTCCACCTCAATTTAAATAGTACTTGAAATGAACAGAGTGGCGATGATGGACTTACAATGCTATCTTTTATTAAATCTTGAGAAATTTGAACATATCAGGAACAATTTCCTCTGTTATAATGATAATCAAGACGTTAGAGATAACAAGGTGAAAGAATGAACTATATGGAATCCGTGCAAAGGTCAATAGACTATATCGAGAAATATCTTGAAGAGGAGCTTGATCTCTCCAGCATAGCAGAGGAGGCTTATATTTCTGTCGCTCAATTGTATCGGGTATTCTATGCGCTTACCGGGCATCCCGTTAAAGACTACATTCGCAAAAGAAGGTTAAGTGTCGCCGCCAATCACCTGCGGTATTCCAAACGTACCGTAGAAGAACTCGCATGGGAGAGCGGGTTTGAATCTTACCATTCATTCGCCAAGGTGTTCAAGAAGATTGTAGGGTTGACTCCGGCTGCCTACCGCAAGGCCAACATTTTCTTCAGCTTCGAACCGATCCGCCTGCACGAGCAAGTCACCTACAAGGAAGATAAGGAACAAACTGAGCTTTATCCCGATGTCAGAGTTATCCGATTTATGCCGGACAAGATGTATGCCTACCTGCACATCTCCAAACAGGAAGCCGGAATGGAAAATGAAGCTTTCTGGATGGTTAGCCAGAAACTAGATGCTCTTGATGTCGCGAGAAACTTTAAGTCAAAGGTACGGATTTTCGGTTACAATGTGGACCTTCCACCAGAAGAGGGTGAGCCCCGAAATGGTTACCGGGTGTTGGTTGCGATCGGTGAGGAATGCATTTTTGATAATATGTTTACTGAAGAGCCATTCGTTGGAGGGTTATATGCAGTAAGAAAAATTGCTGCGTCGCCCCCGGAAGCGATTCAGGATGGATGGAACAGGTTATTGTCCGAATGGTTGCCCAAAAGCACATTTGAAATCGGCACGCATCAATATATCGAGGAGTTCATCACTTACAATGGCAAGATAACAAGAATGAACCTATGTCTTCCCGTGCAGCGAAAAATCTATAACGAACCGATTGAAGTTATTGAATTGATGGAGAGGAAAGTCTTTTTCTGGCGAGGATACGGTGCCAAGGCTCAAGCGGTTGCCGAAAAGCAAATGATTGATTGGTATACAGGGGAGTCTTACGAAAACTGGCGGGAAGATCAAGGGAAGTACTATATGTCTTTTCATTACGGCAATGAAGATTTAGATGACTATTGGTGGGAAAACGGGATACTAATGGGTGAAACGGAAACTCAGGGGTTGGAGGGACTTAAAAAGAAGCGAATCGGTTCCGGTTCTTATGCTTGCTGCGTTTCGAAGACATACGGCTTGTTAACCGGCGTTCTAGATAAAATGCACCGTTGGATTGCGATCAACGGCAACTATCGACTGGATGAAGAACGGCAATGGTTTGCAGAGTATATTACTTTCGACGGAATGAATGTGGAGCAGGATACCCTTGTGAAAGTCTTTATTCCAATCAAAAAAGGAATAAAAGATGGGACAGAATGCCAATCTCAAAAAATACATGCCGGATAACTACAAACCGGACCGGGTACCAGAGGCGTTGAGAGTTATGCAACATCAATTAAAAAAAGAGGTGCAGACAATGCTGATAAAAGATATGGAACCATATATTGCGGAACACGGAGAATTGAAACTGATAGGAATTCCATGCATCAGTTTACAAGATATGAGCGGTAAATACCGGCATGCCAAAGAAGCCCTGCTATCCTCTACAAAACATTTACCATCCGTAATAAATCCTTCTATTCAATATGGAATTTGGCCTCAAGTGCCGACGCAGCAACAATCTGAAATGCACGCTTATATTCTTTGTGTAGAAGTCGAATCTTTCGATGGTGTTCCGGAATGGTACTTCAAGACAACTTTACCGCCTCAAAAATGCGTTGTTGTTCCTAATAAGCGAGGTGATTTTGATGATGCCAGCCGAGTGATGGAGCTCTTTATCCAAGATAACGGTATTGCAGTAGGTGCAGAAGAACGAAGATACAGCATTTGTGAAGGGTACAACTATGAGGGAGAAGGTTTCGCCCGATACTCACTTCCGATTCAGTATATTTCGGGGGTGAAACCATGAGCCCAACGCCAATACGTAAAGACCCGCTGGAAGGGTACAGGCCATTTATGGTTCCGAAAGCGTTAAAAATGATCAATGGAGGAAGACTGATGAATAAACAACATCAAACTGAAGAGAGTTCTACACCTAATAGTCCGATCAAGAACAAAGTTGGAAGCATTTTTGTCCCGGTCCGTGATATCGAAAAATCCCGTAGTTGGTATTGTCGGGTTCTAGGGTTAAATGAGATTGATTGCAAAATTGTTTCTGGCCATTTATGTCCGTTGCCAATGGAAGGAACTGGCGTCATTTTGGATACGATGCCGATGTGGGGGGGCGACCAACCGGGCGGTGCACCTACAATTGAGACCCCTGCCTTTATGCTGATGACTGAGGATCTGAAGGGTTCACTGGACTATATGAAAGGGCTCGGCGTTGAGCTTGTGACGGAAATTGAACATGACCAGTGGTTCGTCGTGAAGGATCCAGACGGCAATAAATTAATGATTTGTCGCGAATAGTTCGCGGGTATAAACGCAATAGGCATAGCTTATCATTTATCAGAAAAATTATTCTAGATCGAAATAATGTGATTCAATACTTGAATATTTGCTTATTTGCTGTGAAGGAGCTTTCACGAGAGAAGGAGGAACAAGATGGGACAAAATTCCAATCTCAAAAAAACAGATGTGAAGGGATACCCTCCACAGAGGAATCCGGATAATTATAAGCCGGAACGGGTACCGTCCGCACTAAAAGTCTATGCGGTTGGTAAAACCAGCATGCAGAAAGGAAATACAGATATGGAAAATGTTAAAAGTCCGATTGATCATGTAGTGGAGAGCGCATTCGTTCATGTATCCGATCTCCGCCGTTCTGCCGAGTGGTACAGCATGGTTATGGGACTGCCCTTGTTGGAAGACAGGTTAAACGGCGGCAATGTCTATTGGATGAAGCTGCAGGGTGGAACTGGCATTATCTTGGATGACAACGGAAGCAATATGCCGGATACGCCACGTGTCAAATTCATGTATAAAACCTCCGACATCGAGGCATCGTATCGTTTCTTGGATACTCAAGGTGTACGGCCGTTATATGCGATAGAACGACCCCATCCAGGATTAGCATTTTTCATGTTTACCGATGCAGACGGCAATTCGCTGATGGTTACGCAATCTGATTACACCTCAGAGATGGTAGAGCGTTTGGAAGACACAAAAAGTCCCATATTGAATAGGATAGGAGGAATTTTTCTCAATGTGACGGATATGAATCGGGCGATTCGTTTTCATAGCGAAGTGCTGTCTCTTCCTTACCATGAAGTCGGATCTGGGCAGGAGGATTCCATCTATGACTTAAAGATGAAGAGCGGGACTGGCGTGCTATTGGACGACAATCGTTTTCGTCATGGAGATGACTATGAGATTCTGTTTATGTTGGTTACCCCGGATGTGGATGGCTCGAAAGCCTTTTTGGAATTCAATGGTGTTCCGATCTTCACCGGCATTGAAAGACCAGGCGGGATGGCTTTCTTTACTGTCAAAGATCCTGACGGCAATGTCATCATGATTTGCTCTGAAGTGGAGTAATGTTTTTTAAGGTACGATGGTTTCAAACCTAACTATATACCAAAGTTTTTGAAGATGATGAAACAAAATAAGAAAGTGGAAGAACATGAGGTCTCTGCAAGCAACAACAATATATTTGTAATTCCTCATATAACCAGTCGTCATCGCGTTTTTTTGAATTCCTCTTGAGTTAATCATTTATACAAATCCAAAACTATCTTTTCTATCGGAAGATCCTTAATAAACATATCCCTTATGGATGATGTTTTATTGATATAGTTAATAAAGTTGTCCAGATTCATAATATCATAATTCAATTCTATTTCGACCTCATAATCGGATACCTTGTTGGTTATATTTATTCCGGACAAGTTCAAATCAGGCAAAAGACCAGCTGTAGAAAGTGAAATCTGTTGTATTGTTCCAAGATGCTTTTTTAGTGATTGTAATGAATTATCAAAAACAATCTCACCGTTATTGATAAAGATTACTCGTTTAGCCAGGTGCTCCACATCCCCAAGATCATGAGTGGTCAGTATGAAGGTTACTCCGCTTTTATTCATTTCGAGGATAAACTCTCTGATTTTTTCCTTCGCAGAGACATCCAATCCTATGGTGGGCTCATCCAGAAAAACAATTTTCGGACTATGAAGCATGGACATGATGAATTCACATTTCATTCTTTCACCGAGGGAAAGCAGGCGGGTTGGCTTTTTCATGACATGCTGGACTTTAAGAAGATCCGCCATTTTGTTAAGGTTATGATGGAAATCGGCATCGGGAATCTGGTAGATGGCTTTGTTTAAATAAAAGGCGTCAATCGGAGGTATATCAAAGAACAACTGGGATTTCTGACCGAAAATAGCCCCGATTTTTGAAACATAGTTTTTTCTGTCAAGCCAAGGAACATAGCCCATTACATGGACACTGCCTGAACTCGGATGCATGATT
>DASWUO010000376.1:0-5389 GCA_036401615.1 Bacilli bacterium
TGAACTTCTTCCAATGATTTGCGTCCCAAGTTGCGAACCTTCATCATATCTTCTTCGGTCTTGGTGATTAGCTCTTGAACGGTATTAATTCCGGCACGTTTAAGGCAATTGTAAGAACGAACAGACAGATCAAGCTCTTCAATGGTCATTTCCAGAACTTTTTCTTTCTTGTCTTCTTCCTTTTCCACCATAATCTCGGCATCTTTAGCTTCATCCGTTAACGCTACGAAGAGCATTAAGTGTTCGGTTAAAATTTTGGCACCAAGGCTAACAGCTTCCTCTGGACGAACACTTCCATCAGACCATACTTCAAAAGTTAATTTATCATAGTTGGTGACCTGACCGACACGTGTGTTTTCCACAGCGTAATTAATACGGGTAATAGGGGTGTAGATGGAATCAATCGGAATGACACCGATCGGTTTGTCTTCATTCTTGTTCTTATCCACTGGAACATAACCGCGGCCCCGGTTAGCATAGATCCTCATATGAAGGCGGGCATCGGAAGATAAGGTGGCAAGATGAAGATCCGGATTAAGAATTTCTACGTCACTATCGGCGATAATATCCCCAGCTGTTACATTGCCTTCACCGTCAGCATCAATTTCCAATATTTTTTCGTCATCGGAATGAATTTTTAACGATAATCCTTTAAGGTTAAGAATGATTTCCGTTACGTCTTCCATTACACCCGGAATCGTCGAAAATTCATGCAAAACACCATCAATTTGAACAGAAGTGACGGCAGCGCCCGGCAGTGATGAAAGCAAGATGCGACGCAGCGAGTTACCCAGTGTAGTTCCATATCCCCGCTCTAATGGCTCTATGACGAATTTACCATAGCTTCCGTCGGCGCTTAGTGTTACGGTTTCTATTTTTGGTTTTTCGATTTCTATCATTAAATTAGTCCTCCTCAAAACGTCGTTCCCTCAGGGTACCTTCGAAATTCTCAAACCATGTAGTATGCCTATCCTTCACAATCATTATTCACATGTTAAAGATATTTATACTACATTTGTGATCTGATCTTAAACACGACGACGTTTAGGCGGGCGGCAACCATTATGTGGAATCGGGGTCACGTCTTTGATCAGGTTCACTTCTAATCCTGCTGCTTGCAAAGATCGAATAGCCGCTTCGCGTCCTGCCCCAGGTCCTTTAACCATTACTTCAACAACCTTAAGCCCATGCTCCATAGCGGACTTTGCTGCTGTTTCAGCTGCCATCTGTGCGGCAAACGGAGTGCTTTTACGTGAGCCTTTAAAACCCATGTTTCCGGCGCTTGCCCAAGAAATAGCATTGCCTTGCGGATCCGTAATCGTAACAATCGTATTGTTAAATGTCGAACGGATGTGAGCTACTCCCGAATCTATATTTTTACGGTCACGACGTTTGGTTCTTACAACTTTTTTAGGTTTTGCCATTAGCTTTTATCACCCCTTATTTTTTCTTGTTCGCAACGGTACGGCGAGGTCCCTTACGTGTGCGGGCATTGGTTTTAGTGCGTTGTCCGCGAACAGGCAATCCACGACGGTGACGCAGACCCCGGTAGGATCCAATTTCGATTAAACGTTTGATATTCAATGCGATTTCCCGGCGAAGGTCACCTTCAACCTTAACGGTCTTATCAATCGCTTCACGGATCTTGCTGACTTCATCCTCCGTCAAATCACGTACGCGTGTGTCCGGATTAATTCCTGCGTTGCCGATAATTCTCTCCGAAGTGGTACTGCCCACTCCATAAATGTAAGTTAAGGCGATTACCACCCGTTTCTCACGAGGTAAGTCTACTCCAGCTATACGAGCCATTTAATGCTGCACCTCCTTCTTATCCTTGTTTTTGTTTATGCCTTGGATTTTCACAAATAACCATAACGTTTCCTTTGCGGCGAATCACTTTGCATTTCTCACAAATGGGCTTGACCGACGGTCTTACCTTCATTTCAATTACCTCCTGTTACTTTCTGTAGGTTATTCGTCCTCTGGATAAATCGTAAGGCGAAAGCTGAACCACAACTTTATCTCCAGTTAAGATACGAATAAAATGCATTCTAAGTTTACCTGATACGTGAGCAAGTATTAGATGTCCATTTTCCAATTCGACCCTAAACATAGCATTGGGAAGGGGTTCAACGACAGTGCCTTCCACTTCAATTACATCTTCTTTGGCCAACAGGCAATCTCCTTTCTTTTTGCATCTGTTTGTTTACTGCTTTGTAAACTTATCTAATGCAAAACGTAATTTGCCATTTGTCACACGGGCGCTTTCCCTCAAACTTTTGACAACTTCACTGCTGATCTCTTCTTGTAGTTGAAGATGAAGAATATTCTTCTTCTTGGGCTGGTCAAATTTTCTCTTGTTTCCGTCTGCAATCATTACGAAGTTTTCATCAAGTATCCCTATTATAATAGAATACTTATCAGCATCCTTGCCGCGTAACACCTTTACAATCTGCCCGAGCTGCGGTTTGGTTCTTTCATACACGCTGATCACCTACACCTTGGTCTTTGTTAAGATCTCATATCCATCAGTTGTAATGGCTATGGTATGCTCAAAGTGCGCACACAGGGATCGGTCTATGGAAACCACCGTCCAATTGTCCTGAAGCGTCTCGACATAACGTTCTCCGGCTATGACCATAGGTTCGATGGCTAGCACCATGCCTGGTTTTAACCGGGCTCCTCGGTTAGGTGTTCCATAATTAGGAATTTGCGGATCTTCATGTAATTTTGCACCAATTCCATGACCGACATACTCTCGCACAACGGAAAAACCTGCTTCTTCAATACATTGCTGAATGGCATTAGAAATTGTATAAAGCCGTATGTCCGGACCAGCTTGCGCTAATCCCTTATATAAGGATTCTTCAGTCACTTCCAACAGCCTTTCGGCTGTATCCGATATGCAGCCCACAGAATAAGTCCAAGCCGAATCTCCATGGTATCCTTGAAACTGTGCGCCTATATCAATGCTAATGATATCTCCTTCGACAAGCTTTCGTTCACCGGGAATGCCGTGTACCAACTCTTCATTAACCGAAGCGCAGATGCTGGCTGGAAAATCACCGTAACCTTTGAAAGATGGAATTGCTCCCTGACTGCAAATATAGGTTTCCGCTATATGATCCAGTTCCCGTGTAGTTATGCCGGGTTGGACATTCTTGGCCATCAGACAGTGCGTTTCAGCAACAATTCGTCCTGCTTCGCGCATGAGAACCAATTCAGCTTCCGTCTTGCAAATGATCATTAGACTTGACCCCGCAGCAAAGTTGAAATCTGTGAAGTAACTTGATCAATGTCTTGTTCCCCATTCACCTGCCGGAGCAGCCCTTTAGCTTCATAATATTGCAGCAGCGGAGCCGTTTTGTTTATATACTCATCCAAACGTGTGCCCACCTTCTCGGCCGTGTCATCGGATCTTTGATATAAAGCACCGGAACATTTATCGCAAATGCCTTCTTGCTTAGGAGCATTAAAGAGAACATGGTACGTTGATCCACAAGATTTGCAAATCCAGCGCCCGGTTAACCGGGCCATTAGAAAGTTGCGGTCCACGTTCAGATTAATCACATGATCAATTTGGTTTTCCATCGATTTCATGATGTCCTCAAGAGCCTCTGCTTGCATGATGGTTCTTGGAAATCCATCCAATAAGAATCCTTCTCTGCAATCTTCATGCTGTATTCTTTCTCGGACAATGCCAATCGTGATATCATCGGGAACCAATAAACCTTTGTCAACATAATCCTTGGCTTTCGCACCCATTGGAGTGCCTTGGCCCATAGCCAACCGAAAAGCGTCTCCGGTAGAAATATGGGGAATTCCAAAATCGCTGACGATTTTTTCTGCTTGAGTTCCTTTACCTGCACCAGGAGGACCCATGAAAATAATATTCATCTGTCTTCCCCTCCATTCCTGTGCCTGCTTATTTGTTGATAAATCCTTTGTAATGGCGTTTGATTAATTGGCTTTCCACCTGTTTCATAGTCTCAAGTCCTACCCCGATCACGATTAAGAGAGATGTTCCTCCAATAGCGACTGAAGCAGGCAATCCGGCTATCTGGGCGAAAAAGATCGGCAGGATAGATACAGCTGCCAGAAACAATGCTCCGGATAGGGTGATA
This sequence comes from Bacilli bacterium, assembly GCA_036401615.1. Lineage (GTDB taxonomy): Bacteria > Bacillota > Bacilli > Paenibacillales > DASWUO01 > DASWUO01. The sequence goes on from DASWUO010000376.1 coordinate 4,125, forward strand.
CGAGTCATGACTTTAGTTAAGAAAGTGGCTGTTGTTTTACCGGGACGAATTCCAGGAATATAACCGCCGTTCTTCTTCATCTGCTCGGCCATTTGGACCGGATTGATCTGCACAAATGTATAGAAATAGGTGAAACCAATGATCAATAATACATAAAGTACCATTCCCAAGGGCTGCGTATAACTCATATGTGTCGAAATCCAATCGGCTACAGCGTTACCCTGCCAGAACTGGGCTACAGTCGGAGGAAACATGAGCAGTGATAAGGCGAAGATCACGGGAATAACACCCGCTGCGTTTACTTTCAAAGGAATATGTGTGGATTGTCCGCCATACATCTTACGACCCACTACGCGTTTCGCATATTGGACAGGAATTTTACGGACACCTTGTTGGATGTAGATCACTCCGGCAATAATCGCAATAATCGCAATAACAATCACGACCATTTTTAATATATTTAAGAATAAGGCATCCCCTGCATCCGTAAACTGATCCAAGTAAATGGTCCTGATCCCTGTCGGAATACCTGCTACAATTCCCGCAAAGATAATAATTGAAATCCCGTTGCCAATCCCATATTCCGTAATTTGCTCACCCAACCACATAAGGAACGCTGTTCCTGCAGTAAGCACGATAGCAATAACGGTATAAGTTGCAAAGCTCGGATCCATTACCATGTTTTGTTCGTACATCCGGTTAAATCCGATAGCTAAAGCATAGGCTTGAATGATCCCTAATCCCACTGTGCCGTAGCGGGTAATCTGGGCTAGCTTCTTCTTTCCTGCATCGCCTTCTTTGGCCCACTGCACAAATGCTGGAATGACATCCATCGTTAACAGCTGTACGATAATCGAGGCTGTGATATATGGCATAATTCCCATTGCAAAGATGGAGAAGTTGAATAAGGCCCCGCCTGTGAAAGTATTCAATAATCCGAATACATCATTCTGTTGGGTTTGATCAAAGTTGTTCAAGAATTCTGTATCAATGTTAGGCACGGGGATAAAAGATCCGATTCGGTACACAATTAAGATGAGTAGGGTGAATAGAATCTTTCTCCGCAAATCTTCTATCTTGAATATGTTGGCTATTGTACTAAACATTAGATCACCTCGGTTTTACCGCCGGCAGCCTGAATTTTATCCACCGCAGATTGGGAGAACTTATTCGCTTTTACTGTTAATTGCACAGTAATTTCACCGTTTCCTAAAATCTTGATTCCGTGTTTAGGATCTTTGATAATGCCGGACTCCAACAAGGTT
>DASWUO010000377.1:0-4677 GCA_036401615.1 Bacilli bacterium
TATTCTCTTGGCTCTCTGGGTGCCCTGCCCTTTGGTGAGGGTGCTGGGTTGATCATACCCTGCCCAAACCCCCGTTGAAATATCGGGAGTATAGCCCATGAACCAGGCATCATGATCATTCTGGGTCGATCCGGTCTTGCCGACAATAGGAATTTTCTTGTAAAATTTAAAATTCTTCATCTGCTCTGTAGCTGTGCCGGCTGTAATGACAGTTCGCAGCATATCGGTCATCAAGTACGCGGTTTCCGGTGAAAATACAGTGCTCGGATTAGATTCATGGTTATAAATAGTATTTCCTTGCGCATCCTCGATTTTACTAATCATGTAGGCATCGTTAAATACACCTTTATTCGCAATCGTGGAGTAAGCATTAGTTAACTCCTCCACAGAGACACCGTATTCGAGTCCGCCAATGACCCCGGTTTGGGCAAAATTATCTGATTCAGTAAGGGTGGTTATCCCCATCTTTCTAGCATAATCCCAAGCTGTTGCAATGCCTATCCGTTCGTCCGTAAAAAGTTTAATTGCAGGAATATTATATGATTGGTTAAGCGCGCGTCTAGCCGTTATAAGTCCATGGAACTTATTATCCCAGTTTTCGGGAATATGGTACCCGTTAGCTCCATCTTTGAGGATCAAGGGGATATCATCAATGATTCCGCCAGGTTGAATAACCCCCAGTTCTAGAGCGGGTATGTAAGCCCCGATGGGCTTCATGGCCGATCCGGGCTGCCTTTTCATCTGAGTGGCATGATTCAACTGTTCTAAGTAGAAGTCCCGACCTTCCATCATGCCCAAGATAGCGCCGGTTTTATTATTCATCGTAATAGCGCCGATTTGCTCAGTCCCTTTCGTGGGATGATCTTTTGAAAAGTTTTCCGGGTTTTTCGCTATTTCCTGCATCGCATCGTAGATGGTTTTATCAATGGTGGTATATATTTTATAACCGCCTCTGAGCATATGGTCTTGCGCATCTTTGATAAGTTCCTCATTTTCCGGATTACTCAAGTCTTCCAGCGTTAATTCAGGATTTTGTATTCGCAGCAAAATTTCTGAAGCTTTTCTTTCCGCTTCAATCATGAGGTAGGGATATGTAGTGTAAGCTTTGGGTTTAATTTTTGATAAGGAGCCCTTTAGATCGAAATTCAAGGCTTCCTCATATTGTTCATCGGTAATTTTCTGCTCGGCAAGCATTTCACTAAGGACAAACTTCTGTCTTTTTTCTGCTAAAGTAAAACGTTTCTCATCAAATTCGCCCTTGCTGGAGAAGGCAGAATAATCACTGGGGGCTTTAGGTAATCCGGCTAAGTAGGCTACTTGGGCAACATTAATTTTGTTTAAATCATCAATATCGAAGATACCTTTGGCCGCTGCCTTCACTCCAAAAACATTATACCCGGAAGCTCCATTGCCAAAAGGTATTTTATTTAAATAAGCTGTTAGGATCTCTTCTTTGGATAACATCCTTTCCAGACGGAGGGACAGAAATATTTCTTTCACCTTTCGATTATCGGTACGGTCCAAACTTAAGAAGACAATTCGGGCAAGCTGTTGGGTAATCGTGCTTCCGCCGGTCTGAATATCTTCTTTGAGCATTTTTTGTTTAAAAGCACGGATGGTTCCTTTCATATCAATTCCAGGATGATTGAAAAATTCATGGTCTTCCGTGGAAGTGAAAGCATCAATTAAATGCTGGGGAATTTCTGTGAATTCTACTAATCTGCGGTCTTCATCAGTGCGCAACTGGCCGACTACTGTAGCATCGTTGAAATAAACGAAACCCGTCTCGGCATTTTCATTCATCTTCACATAGACTTCTTCTTTATGGCGGATGGGATCATCCTTTACCAGTGCAGCGGTATATCCGGCCACAACAGCTCCGGCCCCAATGCCGACTATAATTGCCATAATAATAAACCATTTGATGGTTATGATGAGAGAGGATAATATCCTGTTAATGATAATAAGGGCCATCAGTTTTTTTGATCTTTTGTGCGGTTTGCCTTGTGTCATGATTACCCTCCTAGAAATTAAGATGAAACTTATCATAAGTTTGTAAGCAGCAGCTTAAAACAGCATTTCCATTATAACACAAGGACCTTATATTAATAAATCCGCTGGCCTGTGTTTATGTTTGACTTTAGGACAACTTCTGTTTTAGACTAAGAAAATATAATGTGAATAGGGGAGCGGCAATGAACAAATGGGCTGATTTAACTCAGGAGCAGCAAGAAGAAGTGAACCGCCAATTAGAGGTGATTGGTGGGGGGGTTGTTGAGATTGTACCCGAGGATCAATTAAAGCAGAAAATTATAGATTTCGTGGTTAGCGGAAAGCCCTTAAAGATTAAGTTTGGCATGGATCCTTCTTCCCCTGACATTCACATCGGACATAGTGTGCCCTTGCACAAGCTGAGACAATTTCAGGAGCTCGGCCATCATATTCAATTGCTGATTGGGGATTTCACCGGTATGATTGGCGACCCGACGGGAAAGTCCGAAACCCGTAAGAAGCTTACGAAAGAAGATGTGCAGAAGAATGCTGAAACGTATCAGAAGCAAATCTATAAAATTCTCGACCCTAAGCGGACTGAAGTGGTTTATAATGCTGATTGGTTGGCTCCGCTGAAATTTGCCGATATCATTGAACTTACCGCTAAGCTTACAGTTGCCCGTATGCTTGAACGGGACGACTTTTCCAAGCGTTATTCGTCAGGCCAGCCTATAAGCATATACGAGTTTCTATACCCCCTGATGCAGGGTTACGATTCCGTCATTCTGGAGAGTGATATTGAGCTGGGAGGAACAGACCAAAAATTTAATCTGCTCATGGGCCGAACCCTGCAGAAGGAATATAATGTTCCTACTCAAGCTATTATTACAATGCCGTTATTGGAAGGACTGGACGGAATCCAGAAAATGAGCAAAAGTTTGGGCAATTATATTGGAATTAACGAAGACCCCAATGAGATCTATGGAAAAGCGATGTCCATCCCGGACGAATTGATGTTGAAATATTATCAATTGGCTACTGACATATCCTATGATGCATTTAATGCCTTAAAGACGGGATTAGTCGATGGCAGTATCCATCCCCGTGACGCTAAGATGAGATTGGGCTATACTTTTGTAAGAATGTTTAACGGAGAGGAAGCTGCGAATGCGGCTCAACTTCATTTTCAAACCGTGTTTCAGCAAGGGGCATTACCCGAAGAGATCCCGGATATCCAAGTGCTTGCAGCGGAAATGACAAATGGATCCATAAGACTCGTCAAACTCTTAGTGATGACTGGGCTGCAATCCTCCAACGCTGAGGCTAAACGAAGCATCGTACAGGGAGCGGTAAAGATAAACGAGGAAAAGATGGATGACCCTAATGCTGAAATAAAAGTTTCTGAAGGAGATATTATTCAGGTAGGTAAGAGGAAGTTTGGCAAGATTATCATCGTTTAAAAGTCCAACACTCCCTTATAACCCCAGAAAAGACCCCTTGGAACTTTAAGTTCCAAGGGGTCTTGAGTTAAACTAGATAGATTAACGGCTGTAAAACTCAACAATTTGTTTCTCATCGATTTCTGGCGGAAGTTCAGCACGTTCAGGAAGACGTATGTACTTGCCTTCCAGGTCTGTATCACTAAATTCCAGATATGCAGGTAAGAAGTTACGGTTGGCTAAAGCTTCTTTGATCGAAGCCACATTACGGCTTCTTTCCCTTAGGCTTATTAAATCCCCTGTGCTAACGGTGTAGGAAGGGATGTCCAATTTCCGGCCGTTTACTGTGATGTGTCCATGAGCAACTAATTGACGGGCTCCTGCACGGGAATGGGCCATACCTAAACGGTAAACCAGGTTATCCAAACGGCTTTCTAATAAAACCATAAAGTTTTCCCCGGAAATACCTTTCATCTTGGTAGCTTTGGTAAAGAGATTGCGGAATTGCTTTTCATTCAGGCCGTACATATGGCGAAGTTTCTGTTTCTCTTGGAGTTGTACTCCATATCCGCTTAATTTCTTGCGTTGCCCTGGACCATGTTGTCCGGGAGGGAAGGGACGTTTTAGTTCTTTTCCTGAACCGCTTAGGGAAATGCCTAAACGGCGGCTTAATTTAAATTTGGGACCTGTATAACGAGCCATGTGTTGATTACTCCTTTTGATATTATATTTTTAATCATTCTTGACACTGGAGATAGTAACTTGTGCCTGATTTTGTTTACATTCTGTCGGGTTATACCCCTGAATTCTGACAAGCTTTTCAGCCGCTGTCTTGTCAGCAACAAAACCAGTGAGGGTGACACAAAACTGCTCCCCTTATTTTATAAGAGAATATTTCTACTCGACTATTAATTTTATAAGAAAACAAGGGGGAATGTCAAGTGTTAAAAAATTAAAAAATTTTAAAAGATAATTTTACGTATTGGAATTTCCGTGCAACTTTGCTAAAAAAATAGTATGATGAGTATACCGTATAGTAAAGGGGATTAAAGTATGGAGGAAAATCTTAATACTGTACAGGAAAGATTTTCTGTTACTAATTGGAACTCAATCATTAGACATCATTTTGATGATTGGATAGAGATGGCAGATCTGCCTATGTTCACTGCTGACGGTATTCTTTTTCTATGTGACTCAAATGGATATTATATCAATGACTTTTACCCGGACAGCGGTTGGCTGAAAA
>DASWUO010000378.1:0-2541 GCA_036401615.1 Bacilli bacterium
CAAGAAGCCTATCCCGATGGTTGGTTACTCTTCTTAGGCAGCTTATTCATCATCTGTGTGCTGTTCTTGCCGAAAGGTATTGTAGGAAGTTTAGCTGACCTGAACCGGAAGTGGGAAACCTTTAAGCTTAAGAAAACAAGTCGTCTTGGCAAAAGGGGGCTGGAGCAGCAATGACCTCAACAATGGAAACGTTTATTCTTTCGACAGAGCATCTCTTAGTGGAATTTGACGGGTTTAAGGCGGTTCAGGATTTGAATTTTTCATTAAAACAAGGAGAGCTGCGGTTTCTGATTGGCCCTAACGGAGCGGGAAAAACCACTTTATTGGATGTGCTCTGCGGTAAAGTTAAGCCCGCCAAAGGCCGGGTAATGTTTAATCAAAGCATCGATTTAACCAAGTATCAGGAGCATCAAATTGCCCAACTGGGCGTGGGACGAAAATTTCAAGCCCCTTCGATCTTTGCCAACTTAACCGTCTTTGAAAATCTGGAGCTTTCCATGAAGCAGCCACGCGGTTTATGGACGGCCTTGTGGGCCAAAACCACTAAGGAGCATCGTGATCGGATTGCCCAGCAATTATCGGTTATCGGTTTGAACGGCAAAGCGGATTATATCGCGGGATCCCTCTCCCACGGTGAGAAACAATGGCTGGAAATCGGCATGCTGCTGATTCAAGACCCTGAAGTTCTCTTGTTAGACGAACCCGCTGCCGGGATGACCGATCTGGAAACAGAGAAAACCGGGGAATTGCTGCATGAGATCGCCAATAAACATTCCGTTATTGTGGTTGAACACGATATGGCTTTCGTTCGGCAATTTGCCCGTATGATTACGGTCATGCATGAAGGCCGCATCTTGCGGGAGGGAACTATGGGCGAAATCCAAAACGACGATAGAGTCACCGAAGTCTACCTGGGAAGGAAGGTCGAGCCCCATGCTTAAAATTGAACAGCTGGAAGTGGGATATGGCGAGAGCACCATTATCAAGAATGTCAGCCTCACTATTAAACCAGGTCAAGTGGTTTGTCTTATGGGGCGAAACGGCGTAGGTAAAACCACTTTGTTAAAAAGCATCATGGGATTGCTTCAGCCCCGGCAAGGCAATATTTATTACAACGAGCGCAAAATCACCCGCCTTCCTACAGACCGCAGAGCCAAAGCAGGAATCGGTTATGTGCCGCAAGGCAGGGACATCTTCTCCCAGCTCACCGTTGAAGAGAATCTACGTCTGGGGTTGGAAGCCAGTCCTGAGAAATTGAAAGAAATCCCCGGGTTCGCTTACACCCTGTTTCCTGTACTCCAACAAATGCTTCATCGCCGCGGCGGAGACCTCAGCGGAGGTCAGCAGCAGCAATTATCTATAGCACGGGCGCTTATCTCCGGACCCAAAATTCTACTCTTGGACGAACCGATGGAAGGCATTCAGCCATCCATCGTAATGGAAATAGAGAAAGTGATCCAATCAATCAAGAATAAACGTGAGATATCCGTCCTGCTTGTTGAGCAGAGCTTAGAGTTTGCAGCCAGTATAGCGGATTATTGTTATGTATTGGATCGAGGAACCATTGTAGCCGAAGGCAACGCTATGGATCTAAGCGGTGAGCAATTGAAGCAACACTTGACGGTTTGATCCGCTTTAAGAATTTAGAAGGCGCCTAATGGGCGTCTTTTCTTTATTCATAATCCTGAATTTGCGAATATTTACCTGCACCTGTGCAAGCATCCACCCATACACTGTCTACTAACGAAAGGGCGTGAACAACAAACATTATGGCTGTCATTAAAGCAAACTCGGAAGAGGTAAAAATCCTTGCCCGGCTTATGAGAGCGGAGGCCGAAGGTGAAGGCAAGCTTGGCATGCTGATGGTGGGCAATGTCGGAGTAAACCGGGTAAGATCGAATTGTTTGGATTTCAAGAACATACGCAATCTCCGGGACATGGCTTTCCAAAGACCGGGGGGGTTTGAAGCAACCATCAAAGGTTATTTTTACCAAAGAGCCAGAGAATCGGAAATTCGTTTGGCACGACAGGTTATTGAAGGGCAAAGGTTTCATCCCGCATCCAATGCCTTGTGGTTTTTTGAACCCTCGGGAGGTTGTCCGCCGCAATGGTATAACCAGCCCAATACCGGACGTTATAAAGCCCACTGTTTCTTTTCCCCAACAAGCGGGAATTGCCCAAAGGTGTATGGAACTTATTAAAACAAATCAGGAGGTTTTATTAACAATGATTCAATATAATCTGACTCGCCAAGAAACGGGTACTAATCCGATGGCCCCGACTATGTTCGGAGGGACAATGGGGATGGAAGAATCCTACATTGAAAACATCCTGCGTTTAAATCTGGGAAAAGTCGCTACCATCTATATGACCTTCGAGAATAATTCACAATGGAATGCCAAGGTTTTTAAAGGCAGGCTTGAAGCGGCCGGACGGGATCATATCATCATAAGCGATCCCCAGTCAGGCAGGCGCGAGCTTTTACTCATGGTGAATCTGGACTACATTACCTTCGATGAGCCGCTGAATTATGCTTATTCT
>DASWUO010000379.1:0-2727 GCA_036401615.1 Bacilli bacterium
GTGCGGATTTATGTGAAATTTATACAGATGTGGACGGCATCTATTCTACGGACCCCCGTGTGGTGAAAACCGCCAGAAAACTTAAAGAAATTTCCTATGATGAAATGTTGGAATTGGCTAACTTGGGGGCTGCCGTACTTCATCCAAGAGCTGTGGAATATGCTAAACATTATCAGGTGCCTTTGATGGTTCGGTCGAGTTTTAATCTTACTGAGGGTACTTGGGTGAAGGAGGAAACGGTTATGGAACAGGGCGTAGTGGTCAGCGGTATTGCCTTCGATAAGAATGTAGCGAGGATTAGCATATTGGGGGTAGCGGACATTCCGGGTATCTTAGCCAAGGTCTTTACTTCACTTGCAGAAGCTGGTATCAATGTGGACATTATTGTACAGAGCGGAACCTTGAATGGAGAAGCCGACTTTTCGTTTACTACTAACTTATCAGATGCCGAGAAATCTATGAGAGTGATTCAAGAGATTAGGTCAGAAGTGAATTACCGTGAGGCCACCTCTGAGACCAATTTAGTGAAAGTTTCCATAGTGGGAGCTGGAATGGTCAGTAACCCCGGTGTAGCGGCCAAGATGTTTAAAGTGATCTCGGATCAAGGCGTAAGCATTAAGATGGTCAGCACATCAGAGATTAAGACTTCCTGCGTGGTAGAAAGCACTCATCTTAACGAGATTGTTAAAGCCCTTCATACCGCTTATGGCCTGGATACCGATCAACAAGCTTTTGTTGGAGGCAAGGAAGAGCGGCGCTAGAAATTTAGGGTGTATAATTTATAATTAAATACGCTGTTTCCATTGGCGGTATTGCATGGGAGAGTAACCGGTGTGCGCTTTGAAAGCCCGACAGAAGTAATGCACCGAACCGAAATGAAGCTGTTCAGCAATCGAAGAGATGCTGCTGCGCTCTTGCTCCAGCTTATCTTTGGCCAATTCAATCTTTTGCTGCAGATGGTATGAATGCGGGGAGAGACCGAATTCCTGACGAAATTGCCGGGAGATGTAATCTTGCTGGTAACCGCTCCATTCGGTTAACCAACCGCGGTTGTAGGGCATTGATCTGGACGCTTGCAATTTTATAAGGATATCGTGAAGCAATTTCCTAGGTCCAAATACGTGACTGCTTATTTGCTTATGAATCAAGTGCAATAAAAAAACTATAAGTGCTCTGTTCACTGCTGCTGAAACAATCGTCTCCGCTTTATATTGTGAAACGATTTGCTGCAGGACATTTGCCGTTTCTCCATCCTCCAGATGTTGAACATCCTGTAAAAGAAGCTTCGCGTTTCCATTTTCCTCGATAAGCCATTCATTTGGTTTGTGAAGGAAACTGTGAGACGAAGAAGTTTCTCTGGCATGAACAAAATTCTGGTACCCTTTTAATTCATTCTTCCATTGAAAATGAATTCCTATAAGGACATAAGGGTCGTTTAGGTCAGCGGTAAATTTGTGAATAACACCCGGGCCGTAATAAAACAAATCACCTTTTCTGGCCGGATACACCCGGTTTTGAATTTCTGCAGTACCTTTGCCTTTTACAATATAGATGAATTGATGATCACTGATGGTTCTTGGCCCGAACTCAAAACCCGAATCGCATACCAATCTATTGGCATAGTTTACCACAGGCAGCATCTCGCTCCATTGAATACGATTCATAACTCACATTCCTCCTATGTAAACAAATCTTCCAATAACACCTTTAGTCCTCTGAAATGAGATGATTCTGCGTGGGGATTTCCACCCTTATGATAAGATTTATGATCGGCAATATCATTATCAGCTAGAGAATAAATGGTAATCTGCTCATTCATCGGATCCACCACCCAATACTCCTTGACGCCGGATCGCTTGTATAAATCCAACTTTTTAATCAAGTCCTTGCCTCGGGTAGACGGGGATAATACCTCTACAACCAGGGCAGGCGTACCCTTGTACTTGCCCTTCTGGTCAATGTTCTCTATATCACAAATCACCAAGATATCCGGCTGGACAACACAGATGTTGTCTTCTTGCTTAAAGAACGTAACATCGAATGGGGAGGTTAACGGCGTACATGGCTTTCCTTTAAACCAGATGTAAAACGCACCATGCAGTTCATGAACGGCATGCTGGTGTTTGTAGGAAGGGGAGGCCAGGTTATAAATCACGCCGTCGATCAATTCATAGCGCTGTTCCGAGTTTTCTACCAACTCCAAAAACGCCTCATAGGTTACCCAGTCGTTGGTTTTATACGCGGCCGCATCTTCCATAATCCAATCTCTTGTTGTTTCATGGCAAGCAGCAACTTTAACGATATCCTTCCCATTCTTGGTTACAATAATTTCTTCGCCTGCCTCTGCAAATTTTAAGTACTTCCCAAAATTGTTCTGGATCTCAGTTGAGGAAACTTTCATGAATCCCACCCCTTCAAAATTAGCTAATATATGATTAATTATATTATAAGTTAGCTAACTATTCAACATATTAATAAAAAATAGCTAAAATAAGCATTTGTATAAATAAAGTCTGTAAAAGACAATAAAGTCTAAAAAAACGAAAGACCTGGCCGCAATAAAACTTGTATGATGGTCTTAACAATCCATCTTTCTTCAGGAGGAAACCATATGAGTGTTTTATTAGCTTACAAAGGCTTTCAAGACAGTACAGATTTAATAAAAGACCCTTCTTTATTAAGAGAAAGGGCTCAGGAGCACGGATATTTATTTTTCAAAGGGGCTTT
>DASWUO010000380.1:0-2289 GCA_036401615.1 Bacilli bacterium
TGATCGCGCTTGGAATATCAATGACAGTTAATTGGTTGTCTGAAATAAAACAGTTCTATGGAATGATGCTGGCTCTAATTATGTTCTTAGGAGTTTCATATATATTCATATGCAGTATGTTTGATCCTTTGAAAGTGTACATAAGCACTACAATATTTTTGTTTATGATTAACCCAATGATATTAATTGGTCGCATATCCGAATATATCGGCGGAGTTGGGGCGGGTAAGTTTTATCTGGGAGTTTCACATGTTTCATTACTGTTGGGTCTGATTTCATATTTTATTTGTAAGTTTAAATATCCGGAACGGCAGTTATTTGGGTTTGGGAAACATGAAATTTATTTGTTGATATTCACATGTTTAACTATAATTTCTGCGGTCATCGCTCCGTATAAAGCAGCAAGCTATAGCCAACTGAATTTATATCTAACCTTATTTGCTCTTTATATTTTATGGTCGAACTCACTTAAACACATAGATCGCAATAAATTGATTAATCTTATATTAGTTACATTTTCATTAATTGCGATCTTACAGTTATGTATTTCTTTAATGCAAATTCTCAAGGGTATGCAGCTCGGAATTCAATTTCTTGGAGAAGGCGAAGTATTTCCTAGACAAGGGACGCCTTTCCCAAGTATAACAGGTACGTTCATGCATCCGGGTCCGCTATCCTTATTCTTTATCATATGTATGTCTTTGTTCTTTCCCTTTGTACTGCAGAAACATAACTTTCTCACCGTCATAGGGTTCTTTTCGGCGATGATAGGGTTGGTACTTACTTTCTCGCGTACAAGTCTTCTCATTTCAGTGGTTATTCTTTTTTTAGAGTGGTTCTTAATGAAAGTAGTATCGAAAGGATTATCAATGAAACGTGTATTTCTTATTGCCGCTGTTATTTTATTGATTATAGTAATATTCAGAGGCAATATTACTTCACGCTTTTTAAACTTAGAAAATGCTTCAACAGATAATCAAGTTGAAAACAGGTTAGTTCATTACCAAATGGCGTGGGACTATATTCAGCGTAAGCCTTTGTTTGGTTACGGACTTAATAATTGGTCGTACGTTTCAAAACAATTGCAGCTATCTACTGTTCCTGGCAGCAATATTTTTCATTATAACAATCCAGTTCACAATATTTATTTGTATCTTTGGTTCGAAGGAGGAATTATTTTACTTGCCGGATTTTTATTTGTTGTGATATCTTCAATTATTTCATTATTAAAAAAAATCAGAGTAGGAAATGATTTTGAAATTGGGTTATATACAAGCATTTTATGCGTTTTAATGTATGGATTTACAGGTTGGGGATTATTTAACTCAGGCCAGATGTTGTATGGATTTTATTTCATATTAGCTTTATCAGGCCTAAAAACAGTAAGTGATCTGTAAGGAGTATGTTACATATGAAAAAAATATCGAAATTAAATCCGAAGTTAATAGGTCCGACATTATTAATAATAGCCCAGTATACAACTCAAATTATCGGGCCATTGGTTAGTTTGTTGGTAATTCGTTACCTAGGGCCCGAACAGTTTGGTCTATATGCATCTGCCATGGCGATTACGGCTTTATTATCTGTCCTTCCTGACTTTGGTCTACAACAAGCTGCTTTAAACTTAAATGCACGACGCCAATGGTCGATAACTGGTATTGTTAAAAAATTCTTTGGGGTTGGATTGATTTATGCGACACTTTCATATATTTTAGTAGCAATTTTATTTCAAGTAATCGACTTCCAATGGACTACACAGATTGTGGGTTTAATATTAGGATTAACCTTTTTTCGAATATCTCTTGTAACAGTGCTCAATACTAGCCTACAAATACAGGGGAATTATGGAAGAATGGCATTCTGGAACATGTTAATTGGATCAACACAATGGATATCTACGCTCATTTGCATTTTTATGGAAGTAGATATATTTGGGCTTGTATTAGGACCCATTATTGTGAGTTTAATTGCCACATGTTTTATGTTTTTGTTTCAAGGGAAAGAAATAAAAATGTTTTTAGGTGGTAGTGGTGCCTCGTCTATTGAAAAAGTACCTTTAGGGCCATTATTAAAAGGTTCATGGCAATTTGGTCTAGCATCTTCTATGCATCAATTATATTATAAATCCGATGTAGCAGTCCTTTCCGTATTTAGGCAACCTTTTGAAGTGGGGCAATATATGGTAGCCTTCAGATTGGTAGAACTTTTTTTCCTCTTTCCTGGTGTTGTCTTCAATCAGGTTCTCTACCCAAAATATTGCATATGGTGTCGTGAAAACATCCCTAAATT
>DASWUO010000381.1:0-10631 GCA_036401615.1 Bacilli bacterium
TGTTAAGCGTAGCGCGTCTTCGATCATAATCGGACATAATTCCGGCAATGTGACTCAGATTTTGCAGATCCTCGTCCGTAACATATTCTTTTTTCAGTGTTGATATGCGATTAATTTCATGCTCGAATGAGCTTTGATAGAAATGAACAGTAGATTGCATGGACTGCATAATTTCATTTCTTACACTCGCTGTCCCTGATTGGTTCATTGCAAGACTAAGAACATACATCGGAACAATAACCAATAAGAACGTAAATACTAGCTTGGTATATATAGAATAGCGTTTGATGCTGCTTTTAATGGATCTCATGCCGATGCCTCTCTTCGTAATATTACTTGTTCAAGGCTTCTCTGAATTCATGAGGTGTCAGATTAGTCGCCTTTTTAAAAAAACGATGGAAATACGACGGAGCTTCAAATCCAACAGATATAGAAATTTCATGAATTTTATTAGAGCTGTTCTTTAACAATTCTTTGGCCTTCATTAATCGCGCATTCATAATATAATCAGATAACCCTTCTCCTGTAATTTGTTTATAGACCCGTGAAAGATAGGAAGGATTCAGGAAAACCACTTCTCCCAGCTTGGTTAAAGACAAATCTCCCGCAAGATTTTGTTCGGTATATTCCCTGATTTTTTTGATCAATAAGCTTTCCTTGTTCAATAGACCCTTCGATTTATGTTCAAATAAAAGCATAGCAAAGCTGAGAAAATGATGATCCATCTCTTGCCATGACCCCATCTCCACTAAGCTGTTAAGATTTCTTATATTCATTTCATCTTTAATTTCCTGTAAATCTCCCCACTCATTTATAATAGAGAGAAACATCGATATTAATGAGTAGCCCAGCTGTAATTTTACCGTATCCCGGATGGAAGGGGATAAAAGAAGATTTTCCCTTATTTCATTATAAATTCTTATATACTCCTTCTTCTGGCCGTTTTCCAGATATTCGCCAAGCAATATTGTGTTTTTAAGCATACTGCGAACCTGATAGTTATTTGGAGGGTAAGTAGGCGAACCAACTTTTTCCTGGTTGGCATCCGAGAGCAGCAGTTCAAGTCCGCTTCCATACCCTTGATTGAGAAGTGACTTTAGTTTTTCGAATCTTTCCGGGGCTTCCTGCCAAGAGCAGGGTTCACTGGCAGAAGCGAAAGAAATGGTTAGCTTTAAAAATTGGCTGCATGCGGACTGGATTAATTCCAGGATTCCCTGGACGAAACGAACGGTTCTCCGCCATATTTCCCCGCCTGATTCGGGATAATCTTCTTCTTGCTTGATTTTCGGTTGAATCAGCCAAATCATCTTTGACCGCTCATAGGGAATGGGTAAGACTGCTGCTTTAGGGGACAAATATTCCTCCGCTATATTTTGTACAGCATACAATAATAATGACCGGTCAGAAGAACTGAAATTACTTGGCCACATATCTATTCGCCCCAATAGAAGCATTACCGGAAGCTCTTTGTCAAAGGGTATCTGCAAAACATGGAATTGTTCCGACATGGAATCACTTGTGCGCGGGTCACCCTGCAGTACGTCCCAAAGATATTCTCTTTGCAGCAAGGGCAGGGCTAATTGCATCTGCTTTTTTGCCTGGTTGATTAAATGATCCACTTCAGACTGACCCTCAAGACTGGCTGCAGCTCGCTCGACTGACTTCACTATGGCAGCGACTCCATCGGTTTTAAGCAAGTAATCAAAGCTATGATTATGAATGGCTGTTTGAACGAAATGAAAGTCGTCATGTCCTGTAAGAAAGATAACCTTGCAATGCGGCCATTGCCGATGAATTTCCTTTTGCAGCTCCAATCCGTTCATCCCAGGCATTTTGATATCCGATAAAACAATGTCTATTTTTGTTCTCTCCAGCCAAATTAACGCTTCCATAGCGGTATTGGCTTTGTATATTTCCAAGTTCAAGTGTTCGGCATTTTGGAACAAGTCCACCATTCCGTCTAATATGACCGGTTCATCATCAATGATTAACAACCTATACATGTTCATCTTTCCTCTCAGAGGAGTAACTTCACCATTATGACAGATGCGCCCTGTACTTGAAAAGAGTGAAGCCGGGAACCTGCCACAGTAAACTACCGCAAGGTTCTCTTCCACACTCGGTTTGATGAAAAAGCGCCGTTATTGAAGTTAGGCTAAAGTTTCCAACAGCTTCCGGTTTGCATTGTAGTTGTCCTATCCCGCTATCTGAACCTTAACTAGAATTTGACTTTGCAGCAGATCGACTCCTTCTAAGTATACATGCTGGATCCCTTCTGACTTCAATAGGTGATTACTTCCATTCCAACCGTCTACTAAAACTTGCTTTACTTGAGATGGAAATGGTCCAATCCGCACATACTCCAGTTTTATAGGAAGATCAAATTTTAAATTGAGCTCGAATCCGTTCCCCACTCTACTGTAAGTATAGTGGGTTACAGTACATCGAACAACACCATTCTTTGTTTCAGCCACAATTGGATACTTCCCTATTTCTATTGCATTCCAGCCGTTTGGAAGCCGCGGAACCACAGCTAATCCAGTCTCAGGACGCAAGTCGTCTAATCCTATAAGAAGCCGGGCACATTTAATAATTTCTGCCTGCTGTACGGCATTTCCCAGATCACAATTACGAAACCAGAACCGGCCCGAAGGATGCACAATGACCCCTTCCGGTACAATGTAATTGTAATCCGTATGGTGGTAACAGAATGCCCCTGCTTCTTCAAGGCAATTCGTCATATCTTCATATTGGTCGAGCAGAATGGCTGCTTGCGTAAGGTATCCTTGTCCATATCCCATCTGCCGCCCAGAAGCCGGGTTAAAGCAATCTTCTTTCTGTGCTTTATAGGTGCTCAGACTAATGCGGTATAATTCCGGATAATGACGCAGAAGATCATAACCTGTCAGATCAGGTGCCAATAGCAATGGTGCCAGACGTTTATACTCCCATGTCCATACGTCATATAACGTATCTGCCCAAATAAACCCATACCTTGGATGAATAGCGGAAAAAGCCTCCATCATCCCCTTCCACAAGTCTTCCGCCATTTGATTCCATCTTTGCGCATACATTTTTTCGTCAACCTTAACCGCTAACTTTGAAAATGCTTTTAACCCGTAATAAATCATGACGTTTGAATAAAAATCATATCCGCCGTACTCTTGGGTTGAAGCTTCCGATTCGGAATAAAGTACTTTACGGAAATTAGATTCCTCGGGATGTTCCATTTGCCATTCAATCCATTGGACTGAGGCAAGAATATCCTGCCAGTTTTCCCTGAGCCAATCGGTATTTACACACAAGTGTTGAACAAGCCGGTAAATAAACAGCATCATCATTCCATGTCCGTCATTTTCCTTTCCAGACACATATTCAGAAAGAACTGGGTCGCCTATTTCATCCGCATTTATGACTCTTTTCCAATTAGGCTGTTTATAACGCAGCCCCTTATCATACAAGTAATCAAGCACTCTCTCAGCGGATTTTATAATTTTATCCTCTTCCCCGTGTTCAATTAACTCAATTAACAAACGGCCTATATCCCTGCCAAAAACATGTTTGTAATACGCGCCAACTCCACTTTTATACGTACCAAATCCTACATACGCCCCAAAATTGGGAGAGCCCTTTGAAGAAGTATGCATTCTGCCGTCTGCATCTACCTTGTTATTACACATATCTTGTAAGTTATGGCTGTAAAGATTACTCCAAATAGCTGCGTATTTGTTTCCTTGAAAGCGGATTAAAGGTCCTTTATAATCGCTTGGAGGATCATAATCGATATGTCGGGGGATTTCATCCCGAAACTGATACAATTTTCGTGCAAGTCGATCCATTGCTGGTACATATTGCTGTTTAACAAAAAAGGCTTCAGGATATGATTCCCATCGCATTGAAGCAGTGTCGCTATCCATTATATTATCTTTAGTCCATCCTGTAATCGCAGAGACGCGGAAGCCCGCACTTCGGTACCTTTCATCCACAAGCGTAATTTGGGAAATGATCTTTGTTTCCGGTTCAATCGAAAATATATATTTAACATCTTTGCCCCCTATATTTTCCACAAGCAACAGCGCTTCTTCCAGAATTTTTCTAGCATCAGGATCTGATTCGAACGGCTCTGAATACGGTCCGCCGAAATCATTAACTCCCTCCTCGTCGGGTTGCGCTGGAGTAAATAGATCGTACGGCCAAATATTGACTCCGAATATCAGCGGGAAGACAGACATCGTCTTATCCTCATATACGATGTTGATTCGACCAAGTCGATCTCCAATAAAAAGCCTGTTCTGATGGGCATGGTATCTTTCGGCTTGACCCCACCACTCACTCCCCTCCGGCTTGTCCGTTGTCATTCCCAGAAAGAAAAGACGATCAAATTTATCTTCTACTTTATATGTGCCGGGTACCATATTACGATACCGCTTTCCTTCGGAATGAGCCGAAAAAGAAACATTCTGGTATACCACCGTCAAGAGATCGGCTAACTTTGCTGTTAGGGGTAATACCGATGTATATGTGCCCAAGTCAAACACTCCCTTATGAAACTTTGTACTGCTTCTATATTTATTATTATGTCTACGACACTATGAATTAAGTGCAAGTATGCCCGGACAATTGCATATCTTTCAATCGAACTCGAAACCAATACTTGCATGCTTCCGGCTCAACGGAAATCGCTGTTACACCATTATTTTCTGTAAAAAATGCCTCACTTAGCCTTTTTTCCCCGCACGAAGAGCGATCAACGACTTCCACACTCTGAACGCCGATGCGGTACAGTAGCAGGCTTCCGGCTACATCCGTCTTCAAGTATATCTCCTTAGCAGTATCGAAGTCATTTTCACCAGCGCAAATGAACAGGTAGCTGCCTGCTTGTCCCTCAATCAGGCACCGGTCGAAAATTGACACTTTCTCGAAGGCCATAGCAGCAAAAATATTCTTCCTATTCATATGAGTAATGGTATTGCCGCGATGACCATTTAACCCGTCCAGCTTTGCTAACAACTGTCCGCGGGAGGTCACGATAAAACTCTCCTTTTCATCATAATGGATAAAATCGATTCCCCTAAGAAGAATAGCAATATCCTTGAACACTTCTCCGGCAAGTTTGAACGTACCGTCCTCATGCGTATGCAGTCCAAGACGATCGTCCCATTTCTCCATTGGGAACGTATGATGGTGCTCATACGTGTCCTGCCACAGCCGCATTTGCCGTGTCCAGGACCAAGGGCAGATTCCAGCTAACCCGCTGCGGAGGGCCGATACTACTGCCCGACGTAGATCTTGCGCTTGTTTGATCTCAGAAGCCAAGGGTTCCGGCTGATCGAGATGAACCTCTTGCAAAAGTATCGGTCGATTCCGGGTGTTGACGAAATCCTCGCTGAGCATGCCGTGCGGCGAATCATAGTGTATGCATTTCCCCATATCGAATGGTCCACCGACGGTGATCAGCCTTTCCGGATTCAATGCTTCAAGCACCGAGTATAAATCTTGCACCCACTCCCCTACAGCTTCATCGGGAATCGTGTATGGCTCGTTGAACAAATCCCAAGAGATGCCCGGGAGCTCTCGGTATCTTTGCTCAAGTGCAATAAGGAACTTTTTTTGGGCGCTCCTCTTTTCGCGGTCATACACAGCTTCCACTGTCCCGAACCAGCCACGCGGATCGCCCATTTCCTCGGGCACCAGCGTAAACAAATCTCCGTTGTACACGATGCCGTACTTGTGACTAAGGTAGATGAACAGATCCCAAATTCGCCAGACCCGTTCATCTGGCATATAGCTATCACAGTTCCCCAACTCCTTAAAGAAGGGAAACAGCCTGCCGTGATGATAGGTTAGGTAATCCTTGAACCATTTCAGATGGTGATAGTGCGGCCTGATCATGTTGACCCCGCTGTCGTGCATCTGCCGGAAGTCACGGATCAGATTTGCGGAATTCGGTCGGAACCACATGAGTTCACCACGCGTCGACTCGTAATAATTCGTCCCCATAATAAACGTACCTTTGCCACCCACCGTAAAATAATGTTGGTGAATGCCGAAAGAGGGCAGGCTCTGCAATTTTTCCGCATTCCATATAACAAAGCCGTTTTCCGCTTGCGATACAGGTCGACCGTTATGCACTAAGAGGACACGGATTATATACTCGTCGACCTCAAATCGATCCGGCTTCCAGAACCATGGAAAATCGTTCATACCGTACTCCAGCGTGATCCGCTGATTATCCGAATAAATAATGCCACCAGAGGTGTCCTCAATTTCAAGGCATATAACAACGTCTTTTACCTTCGCTGATCCATGATTGATGATTTCCGTCCGGATACGCACTTCTTCACCCTGCCGGTAACAGGCATATTCCGGTTCGATATCGGACGCTATGATCCGATTGTCAAGCAGATAAAAAAGATCTTTCATGAGCTCTTCAAAATAGCCCGATGATGGCGACAGCGGATGCAGTTCATCTTCGTGGGTAAAATGGATACGGCGGCTCCCATCCTCGTAATCCTGCGTCAGCAAGGCTGACGTTGATATATGCGTTCCATATTTGTTCACACCCTCAAGGAGGGGAATGACTTGGCGCATCGGGTAACGTTCGGGAAAAACATTGCCGTGCGGCGGTTTGGGCACGGGTTCGTGTGCACTGTTCGCAACGGATACCCCGTACCGGCTAACGACCCCCTCGAGTGTATCGGGCATGGAAGGCAGCAAGCGCCGATTCACCCGCTGTCGCTTCGGAGGAATGGAGCATTCATAATATTTAATGCCGAACTTCGAAACCCATTTATCGTATACCTCTGTCATTTCTTCCGGCGTTTTGATTGATATGAAATCTCCCTGCGGACTGGACTGCTTCATGAACGGAATGCCGCCTGTGGTCAGTACCGCCCCGCCTCGCTTGAGGAATTGATTGAACGTCTGAGCGGAGTAAAGATTCAAGGCATCCATCGGGAATATGCTGCCGTAAGGAAAGACAAGAACATCCATTTTACCTTGAAATAGAATACTGTAAGATCGAATTTGATTGGCGTCAAGAGGAACAACCAGAACACCCGGAATGGCTCCCCATGTATTCAAGAAATGCTCGAACCGCAGATCTGCAGGTGTCTCATGACCTGTATAAGCCAAATCCTGCAGAACCCCAACGACGATGCCTTGGTGTCGCTTCAATTCGCTTGCAAGCTTTGAATAGTGTTTTCCCTGACTTAGAGCGTGTGTCTTGTTTCCGGAATAAAGATTTTGTGCATTTTTTATCTGTGCCATATTGTTCTCCTTGAGTTAACATTATTTAATCACAATTTCACTGTCATCTTTCCATTTTTCAAGCAGTTCATTCCACCTTTTTTCTATTTCGGTGTTTTCAAGTCTCCGCCTGATATAAGCACTGGCCTCATTAACTGAAAGTTTCTCTTCCGGTATGATTTCTTCAAGTTTTAGAATATGAAGGCCAGAGAAGCTTTCCACTACTTCACTTATCTGCCCGACATTCAAAGAAAAAGCGGCCTTTCCCAATTTATCCGTTGTTGAATTGTAATCAATAATATAACCTTCAGGATGCTTTGTATAATTAGGATCTTCGGTATTCTTCTCCATCACTATGTTGAAATCTTCCCCACTCTCAATTTGTTTTAAAATACCCTCAATTTTCTTCTTCTTTTCGTCTTTTGCGGAAATATCAACACTGCCGTCCTCATTGTAAGCATTCTTCAACATGATTTGTTTAATTCTCACACGCTTCGGCCGTAACGAAATATTCGGATTTTCTTGATAATACTTGCTTATTTGTTCATCTGTAATTTTGATATCAGTAAAAAGAAGCTCTTTGAATTTGTCCCTCATGAAGTCTTCTTTAAAAACACGCGCCATTTGACTGAACGTACTGCTATATTCTGAAGCTACATCTCTAATGGCATTGATTCCTTTATTTAATTTTACTATTTCATCTAATTTGGAATTAAATGCCGCAGCATCCCCACTATTCAATTTCAGGTTATACTCTTTCAATTTTTGGTTTATTATTTTTCTTTCAACAATAATATTTATAGCTTCTTTTCTTTTCAATTCAAGATCAATCTTCTTGTTATTATTGTCCGTATACTTAATATTCTCGAGCATTTTTATTGAGGGGATATAGAAATAATTTAATTCCTGTTCCGTCAAAAACTCGCTGTTCACCATACCGATATGCTTCTGCAAATTATCTTGTATTTTTATTACACCAGCATGCTGGTCCCATTCCACATTTCTATTATATTCTTCTGCAAAATAAACCAAAGGCACAAAAATAGTACTGTTATATTTAATAGATTCCAGATAGGAATTAATTCCTTCAAATCTTATCGATACATCGTTATTGTAAATACCCACCGTTTTATTATTACCCCGCAAAGCATGTTTTTTTGAAGTAATTTTCTTCTTATTTCCGCTTGGTATAAGATTAATGTACTTACCTTTTTCATATTTAATTTCAAGACTAAATACATTACAAATGTCAATCAAGGGTACATATATTGTATTGTTGTAATGCAAAGTTGAAATTTCAAGTTTATTCTCATTCAAATAAACAGAAGAAGACTTCAACATGGCGACACCAATTGAGCTGGCCGAACTAGTAGTAAATACGGAGTAAGATCCGGCTATAAGAATTATCATAATCACTGCAATAAGAATAATCATTTTTTTCTTCATGCTCCAAAATTCAACTCCTTTACTTTGGTCATATTATTACCAAGGACGCAAGATATTTGTTGCGCCCTTGGACTTGCATTTTTGTTATCTGAAATCACCAGTAATCGGTAAATATTGGTCGCCAGCAGTGTATTGGTAATCTCTCTGGTCTCCAAAGTTCCATGTACTCCCATTTTGTGTATTCAAATTTTTTAACATATAGAATTTTCCTTGAGATGTTTCTCTTAAACCGATATCTCCATAGGCATCTCCATTCGCTTCACCAGTATACAATTGATAACCACCGGAAACCCAGCTATAGGTATATGTCGAAGTCGGTTTAGTTTGCAGTCCATCCGTCTTGGAAAGCGCTATATTAATTACGCCCGTGCTTGGATCCCTGTACACAATATCATAGCGCCCATCCCCATTAACATCCGTAGAAGCATATTGATAGCTTCCTGAAAGTGCCCATGCCCACGTATACGATGTGGTAAAATTGGAGTTGCCATCATTATATCTGATGATAAATTGGCCAGCACTAGAATTATAGAATCCAATATCAGATTTGCCGTCGCCGTTAAAATCACCGACAAATGCCTTGTATTGGCTTCCTGCCTGAAGGGTGACCACTTTTTCTGCCGGTTCCCCGCCGCTGGATTCTACCGTGAAGTACGGCGAATAACGAATTGCTATCGTACCGTCAGCAATATTCCTTAAAGCAAATTCAGACTTGCCATCACCGTTAAAGTCGCCCGAAAGCGCCTCTACACCTGATCCTCTGTCCATTAGATACTTTGTTTCAAAACCAAAGCTAAACGTATAACCATTATAATCAATACCAGCTCTATTATTTAAATGCATAGTTCTTCCTATAGTATCGTAGAAGCCTATATCCATACGTTTCTTTTTAAAATAAGTAATATAATTCCGGCTGAATGTCTTGTAGGTGTCAGTAAAATAGTTCGTGGTCGGTTCTATGGTAGAAGAATGTTCTGCATCCTTCTCGTCTCCACTGGTTGAAAATCCATTCCAACAGCATATCGTGGCAAAAAGAGGATCGACATCGAATGCCCTAAACCATTGTCCTTTATAAGTGTTTCCATTATCCCTTGCGTTTGACCCATCTCCGGCAGGGTTGGTTCTCACTGCTTCGGGCGTATCACCCCAGCTATTCAGACGTGCTGCCCATGTTTGATTGGTAGCATCACCAAGACTCCAGTGTCCGTGATATGCTTTTAATGTATCCCCCGATGGAGGAACAAACTTGGTATTCCCGCTGCCTGCCATGACTGCACCTACCCAACGGATGGTAAACAGTTCTCTTATCGTTTTTCCGCCCGTATTGGGGACAACCGGATTCCAACTAGCAGGCAATGTTCCGTCAGGGGTTTGATCTACATTGTTCTCATCAAAAACAGTGCCTGTCAAAGAAACATAAAATTGAAGCAGAGGCTTTCCTTCATAATATAAGTATTTTGTGGGATATTGGGCAATATCATTGTATATCCAGCTTACCTTCTGTAAGAACAAGTCACCCGAGTTGCTGGGAATCCAAGGATAATACATATATGGCGTGCCGCCGCTTCCGTAATTCTTGGTTATCAGTCTTTGGGTTCCTAAATTATCGTCCCATGTAGTTATTGAGGCCATAAACATCCCTTTTGGTGCATTGCTTACAGTTGCAAATGTGTTAATAGCCAGCAAGCCAGCCTCGTAAATCGGATCCGTTTGATATGTTGTTTGCGGATGTCCGGGTCCCCAATTCATGTTATTGGTCAGGTCACTTTCTATAAAATCAACCCCCATATCCCGCAAGGTTACAGCATGATTCTGCATAACCGTTGTGTCGGTTGATTTGTAGAACCCTTCAACAGGCTGCACAGTAACCGGATTTACATCGTGTGTAAAGGAATCTATTGCAATCCATGCATATCCAGTGCTGGTGTCGTTATCCA
>DASWUO010000382.1:0-8395 GCA_036401615.1 Bacilli bacterium
AGGATTGTCCCAAATCAATCCTCAACCAATTGGGGGAGGCGGCAATGGATGCCCATTTGGTTCCCGTAGACCCGTCATTCCCATATTGCGGAGCTTCACTGGACAAATTATATGAATTTGCCGTAGCTGGGCGGTTCAGTGCGACGTTAGTTAAGCCAAACACTTCAAACTCGACGATTCTTGCCGTGCTTCCACCATCTTGTTGGCCTGCAGTCACATAAAGCCTTACATACCTTCCACTGGCGGATACATTACGATCCGTCAAATTGGCTGTGTTGGAAGTGACCGCATCGACATCTGTGAAATTTGTTCCGTCACTGCTTATTTGGAGTTTGTAGTCCTTTGTATTCAAAGAAACGGACTCCCCGTTGATTCCAGCATGCTTTACAACCCATCTGCTAATATCATACGCGGCGCCTAAATCAACTGTCAACCAGTTTGGAGCAGCGGCAGTAGAAACCCATTTGGACACCCCTGCTCCATCAACGGCGCGGCTGGCTGTATCCCCATTGGATGAACTATTGGAAGTCGCTGCTTTATTCTGTGTTATAGGTAAAGAGTAAACACTTAAATCTTTATCGTAAACATTCACCGTTCCCCCGCCATTGCTGACACTTCTAATGACGTTCCCCCACAGCAGTGAATCATAAACATTCAAAATTCCGCTGAAAGCTGATGTAGTACTCAGGTAGTTTTGCGAATTGCTGTTTCCGGCCTGGAGACCAATTAGGTTAATCGTGTCTCCGCCTTCAATCGATACATTCGGACCGGAAGTAGTATCCGCCGACGGCAAATATAACGATAAATTTTGCGGACCCAAACCCGTCCCTTCTTTAATCGTTCTAATCCCCGATTTCATACTAAAAGAATCAACGGCAAATGTTCTCAACCCGGTAGTATTTCCCACAGTAAGGGCATCCGTATTCGCCAATGTATAATTCATTGCATGGATAAATCCGTACGTATGCGGGCCATTTGCATGTTTGGACTGGAAATGGGTTCCGAAGGTGACGACGGTTTGCTCCACCCACCCGCGCTGTGTGCCTCCTCCAACGTAAACGGCTTTTTTCGCAGCGTTGATCCAATTGCCGGATATTACAAAGTCATTGGAGGCGTTAGTGGCAAAATCAGCGCCATTAAAGGCATTCTCAATCTCCATATATTTCATCCAGGTTCCTGAGCCTGCGCTTCTTACCGAATAGGGGTACGCAGCAATCGGATACAATGTTCTTAAGTCAGATGGGACGTTTGTGTCATTCCCATCGACAAACCCTTGCTCCGGATAAAAGATGGTGAATCCCCGAATTCCAGCGTTTGCATTCAGTGTAATAAATGCAGCAGCAGTATCAGGAGACGTTGTATTTCTACCGTCATACGCCAGCAGCACAGTTGTATCCAAATTTTCATGGCTGTGGGCAAAGTCGTAACTTCCTCGCAGTTCAACACCTGCGGGAACATTGAGTGCGGTTAAAACCTTGTATGAACCCGGCGGCAGGAAGACCGTTCCCCCGCCTGCAGCCCCCGCATCATTCAATGCATTTTGAATCGCTGTCCGATCATTTATTATGCCATCGCCCTTTGCATTGTAGGGCGAACTTTTAACATTATAAAAATTCGTGTCGCTGGCAGGTTTTTTACCTGGTGCAAACACATAATGCTGGAGACGGGCCTGCCATACTTTATCCGTATTTAAAAACTCACCGACATCGGAGCGAATATAATCTTCGCGAACCGATGCATTGATTTTGGACATGGCCCCATAGGAACCGTTCGAGGCCGGCGGTCCCTGCTCCAATAAAATCCCCATTTGAGCATCATTTACGCTGATGTTATACATCGTCAATCCGTCATTCTTCCACAGTTTAATGCCATACAGGTACGCGTTCGTGTACGTTTTGATATATCCCGTTTGGGTGCTGGTCGGTTTATTCGTAATGGCAGATGGGGCATTTGCCCAGATGCCGGTATCGATAAACACATTGGTTAGGTATGAATATTCAAAATTGCCGTCCAAGGTAATGCCTTGAAACAGAAATGTGCCATAAATGTTGCTTACATTTGACCCGCTGGCCGCGGAAAAATAAATGCCCTTGAAGGAGTTATAGAAGGTTACATTATACACATTCACAGCGAAAGTGCTGGAATCAATCGTGTAAGGATAGGTTGTGGGTGTAAACACGCCGTTCGTATAACTTCCTTGATTCGGGTACCATATGCTTAAGTTGCGAATGACGGCATTGGGTCCTTTTAAAGTTACCGCCGATACCGATGTGCTATACGCAGCAAGTATCGTGCCGGCAGCAGGGGTACCGTCAAGGGGGCTTTTCCAATCTCCACGCAACACAACGTTAGTTGGAATATTTAATCCGCCGTTTAACCTGTATGTCCCCGCAGGCAGGAATACAACGCCACCGCCCATTTCCCGGGCCAGATTCAAGGCGCTTTGAATCGCCGCAGTAGCATCGTTGACCCCCGTGGCATCGGCGGTTACCGTCACATTCGCAACCACAACTTCGTCTGACATTAATAAACCGGTTTTAATTGCGGGCTCAGGGTAGGTTGGGGCGGATGCCCTTTTGGTAAACGTGATACTATCCACATACGTTGCGGGATCCGGACCGCCGAACTCAATGGTCAGAACATGAGTCCCCGTGCTCAAATTTACAGGCATAGGAATGACATAGTCTTGAAATGCAGTGCCCGTAATAGTAGTGGAAGCCCCGAGCTGGATTCCGTCTATTAAAGCGGTAATGCTGGATTTGGCAGTGGAACCGCCCATTTTCGCTCTAAACTTAATGTCGTGCCAGCCTGCATTAGCTGAACTTACATTAAGGGTATATTTTAAATATTCGCTTACATATCCCGCTGTGGGCGAGCCGCTGACCTGGTCATTGGAACTGACAATATACCGGTAGGTTACCGAATTAATAACTTCTTTAAAAATATCAATATTAGTGACGTTGCGATAAGTCGTATCCGGTGTAACTTGCGAGGAAGGGTGGGCATAATAAACGTCATTTATTGCCCCCGAATTAAAATCTTCCGCCTCGAAGGTTCCCGGTACATTAATCGTAGTAAAGGGAGTGCCGTCCGAAGCATGGACAACTGTAGCCGGCACCCATGGAAATAGGTGTATTCCCATGAACACACAAAGCGGAAGAAGGTACTTACTGGATTTCTTTATTAACACTACACAAATCCCCCTTTTAAAATAAATATGATAGAACAAGACCTATACCATGATATGCCATCTTATTCATTCTGTAAATGTTATCCTGACTAAAACAAAAAACTCCTGACGGCAGTTTCCGTCAGGAGTTTTCTACGACATATTAAAAAACCCCAATGTAGAGCATTTCTTCGACTCGCTCTCGACTACTTCTTCCAGATTAATATGAAGCAGATTACAGAGTGCGGACATATAAAACAAATTTTTACCCAACTCTGAAGCAATCACCTCCCGGCAGTGTTCACAAAGGCCTCCAGATACATGGGTTTGCACCAGTTCTTGAACTTGATCGGGATTTAAATCCTCGTCATAGGTTTGTTTCTTGGCATTCAATTCAATACAGCCGCATTCGGTAATGGCTTTGACGACAGAACGATTGGCGGAAGAGTTGGATTGTTGGTACTTCGATAAAACATCGAGCAGACTTCGGTGACGGAGCAGCAGATCAGCAACTTGTTCTTGAAATTCCTTCAGATTTAGGACACTCAATCCATTCACCTCTATGGTTTAATCTAATATGTTCATTATATAAGAAATAAATTGATTATTCAAAGTATTTAATTTGTGCCCTATTTTTTTAATCCAAGGATTAATCCTTCAATTATTTGTTAATAATTGTAATGGAGGTGAAAGAATTGTGAAGAAGAGTATCAAGTTTTTATTTGCAGCGTTGGGTGGATTTTGCGGATACCAGATAAGCGGTGTTTTTAATCATTCCTTATTCGCATATGCAGGGATTCATCAGGTTAAAGGTGAAGCTTATTGGTTAACCGGCATGGGTGCAATTTTGTTCTTTCTCGCTGCTGCTTGGGTTTCGGAGTTGATTGTGAAAACCATTGTTCGTGGAGAGGAAAATCTGCAGAAAATTCCCGCTCCCGATCTTTTTGCAGGTATTGTTGGACTTATTGTAGGGTTACTTGTGTCTGTTATGCTGTTTCCTTCCGTTGCCAAGCTAAGCGGAGAAGGGACAGCCGCGCCTGTGCTCGTGACGGTTGTGTTAGGCTATGCCGGGTTCAGAATGGGGTATAAGAAGAAGGATGACCTCATTTCCTTGCTCGCAGCGGCCAGGGGCAGTAAAGACCGGAAAAATGTGAAGCGTTATGAAGAGCACAAAATTTTGGACACCAGTGTAATCATCGACGGAAGAATTGCCGATATTTGCAAAACCGGATTCATTGAAGGCACTTTGGTTATCCCTGAATTTGTCCTTGAGGAGCTGCAGCATATTGCCGATTCCTCGGATTTATTGAAGCGCAACAGGGGACGCAGGGGGTTGGATATTCTTAACAAGATCCAGAAAGAGTTAGATGTCAAGGTGCTGATATACGAAGGGGATTTTGAAGAAATCACGGAAGTGGACAGCAAGCTGATTCGTTTGGCGAAAGTGTTGGAAGGCAAAGTGGTGACTAATGATTTTAACCTGAATAAGGTGTGCGAGCTGCAAGGTGTTTCCGTGCTCAATATCAATGATTTGGCTAATGCCGTGAAGCCGGTGGTGCTGCCGGGGGAAGAAATTTATGTGCAGGTGATTAAAGACGGCAAAGAACACGGGCAGGGTGTGGCCTATTTGGATGACGGCACCATGATTGTTGTGGAATGCGGAAGAGAGTTCATTGGCAGCAATCTTGAAGTATTGGTGACCAGTGTTTTGCAGACCTCGGCGGGACGGATGATTTTTGCCAAACCGAAATTATTGGAAAAAGCCCTGTAAAACGATTATGATGTAGTAGAGTCTAGATCGTCTACAGGGGTGGCACATGGGGAAGCTTGGCGTAATCATTGTAGCAGCGGGGAAAGGTTCGCGCATGCGGACTAAGGAAAGTAAGCAGTATTTGTATCTTAGAGGCAAACCCATCATCGTCCATACCTTAGAGCGTTTTCAGCAAATTGAAGAGGTCGATTCCATTGTATTGGTTGTTGGTTTTGACGATAGAATGAGATGCCAGAAATATGTTGAAGAGTACGGGTTGTCCAAGGTTAACAGCATTATCGCAGGCGGCGGGGAACGGCAGGAGTCGGTTTATAAGGGAATTCTTGCTTTAGATACGGAATGGGTCATGGTTCACGATGGGGTAAGACCTTTTGTATCCATGGACAAAGTCGTTGAAGTATGGAAGGAAGCGAAAAAAACCGGAGCGGCTGTTCTCGCTGTTCCGATGAAAGATACCATTAAGTCGGTGGATCGAACCGGCCGAATAGAGGCGACCTTAGATCGCAGAAGCTTGTGGGCTGTACAGACGCCGCAGGCTTTTCGCCTTGCCGATTTGAAGAAAGCCCATCAACAGGCGATCGAAGAACAGTTTCTGGGTACGGATGACGCTTCTCTTGTTGAAAGACTGGGTGTTTTCGTTCATGTGGTGGAAGGAGATTACAGCAATATCAAAATCACCACGCTTGAGGATTTGCAGTGGGCGGAATTTGTCACTCAGCCTCCTGTAGAGGAGGGAAATGCACTATGATCCGTATAGGCCAAGGCTATGATGTGCATCAGCTTGTGGAAAACAGAAAGTGTATCATGGGCGGGGTAGAGATTCCTTTTGAGAAAGGGCTGCTGGGGCATTCAGACGCAGATGTGCTGCTTCACGCCATCACCGATGCCATTCTGGGTGCATTAGCACAAGGGGATATTGGGAAACACTTTCCCGACACGGATCCCCGTTATAAAGACGCCGACAGCTTAGAGTTGTTGAAACATGTCTGGGTGTTTGCCGGGAAAATGGGCTACAAGCTGGGCAATTTGGATGCCACCATCATCGCCCAAAGACCGAAGATGGCGCCTTATATTCCAGCCATGGTTAACATCATCGGAGCCGCCCTTGGGGCTGACGCTTCACAAATCAACATCAAAGCGACCACCACAGAGAAGCTCGGCTTTACCGGCCGTGAAGAAGGCATCGCCGCCCAAGCGGTTGTGTTATTAGTGAAGGATTAAAAAGGGTTATTTGTACCGTTCGAAAAGCATAAATCTGGTGCGTTCTAATTTTAGCGGAAATACAGGCCGTTATTCTGGGCATAAGGTAGATAATTGTAGTTACGGTGATCTACGGTACCTTATTTCAACAATATGGAGTTATTTTCTACATAAGTGGGCTGAATAGCGCATCCTAGATCCTCTTGACTAAGAAAAGGAAGGAAATCGCAAAAATAGCGAACTTCAGTTCCGCCAGAAGAAGTCCACTCACATTTTTCCACTATAATCCGATTAAACCGACTTTCTCGACAGCCACATGTTTTCCATTTAATTATGGAAAGGTAAACACGTTGGCAACAGTTAATCTATAAAATAAATCATAATGGAGGAGAATCACCATGCCACAAGCAGTCCGCGTACGTTACGCGCCAAGTCCGACCGGACATTTACATATTGGCAATGCCAGGACAGCGTTGTTTAATTATTTGTTTGCCCGGCATTATAACGGAAAATTTATTATTCGCATTGAAGATACAGATATCAAACGCAATGTAGCCGGCGGAGAACAGAGCCAATTAACTTACCTTAAGTGGCTTGGCATCGATTGGGATGAAGGGCCGGATCTGGGCGGTGATTATGGTCCTTATCGACAAACGGAAAGACTGGATATTTACCGCATTTATTGGCAGCAGCTTATCGAAAAAGGCTTGGCCTACCGGTGCTATTGCACGGAAGAGGAGCTCGAACAAGAGCGTGAAGAGCAGACCGCCCGCAATGAAATGCCCATGTATTCCGGCAAACACCGGAATTTAACCAAGGAGCAGCAAACCGCCTTTGAATCCGAAGGCCGGGTTCCCAGCCTGCGTCTTAGGGTGCCGGATGAGCGCATTTATACTTTTGATGATATGGTAAAAGGTGAGGTTTCTTTTGAATCGAAGGGGATCGGGGATTTTGTTATCGTGAAGAAGGATGGCATCCCTACCTATAATTTTGCCGTTGTAGTGGATGATCATTTAATGGAGATTTCTCATGTTTTACGGGGGGACGACCATATTTCCAATACACCGCGCCAATTGATGATCTATGAAGCCCTTGATTGGGAAGCGCCGGAGTTCGGGCATATGACCTTAATTGTCAACGAACAGCACAAAAAATTAAGCAAACGCGATGAATCCATCATCCAATTTATCAGCCAATATGAAGAGTTAGGGTTTCTGCCGGAAGCCATGTTTAACTTTATTACCCTGCTCGGATGGTCGCCCGGAGGGGAAGAGGAGATTTACTCCCGCGAAGAGCTTGTGCAGATTTTTGATCCC
The DNA here is from genome assembly GCA_036401615.1 of Bacilli bacterium. Taxonomy (GTDB): domain Bacteria; phylum Bacillota; class Bacilli; order Paenibacillales; family DASWUO01; genus DASWUO01. The sequence continues at coordinate 7,457 of DASWUO010000382.1, forward strand.
GCGCGTTTGTCCAAGAGTACGGCTGTTTTTGATACGGATAAGCTGAATTGGATGAATCACCACTACCTCAAGAAGGCCGAGCTGCCCACCATTGTGGACCTTTGTCTGCCGCACTTGCAGAAGGCGGGGTTTGTGGCCGAACCTCTTGATCCGGAATCACACACTTGGGTGGTTGCTTTGGTGGCCCTGCTTCAGGAGAAAATGAAATTTGCCGCAGAGATTGTAGCGTTATCGGAACTATTTTTCCGTGACCATGTTGACTATGATGAGGAAGCCTCAGCTATTCTTGCTGAAGATTATGTGCCTGTAGTGCTGCAGGGTTTTCTCACCCAGGTGGAACAAGCGGAAGAGTTTAGCGCGGAGAACATGAAGGCTTTGATGAAGAATGTGCAAAAGGAAACCGGCTATAAGGGCAAGGAGTTATTCATGACGGTACGAGCCGCCCTGACCGGGCAAATCCATGGGCCTGATTTAAATCAATCCTTGTACTTGTTAGGCAGGGATAAAGTGATCAACCGGTTGAAAAACCTCCTATTGTCATCCTAAAGCAAATTGAGGTATACTGTACAAAAGGCATGGATCAGGAAAGTACAATTAAGCAAGGATTTCCAGAGAGGGTGATCGAAGCGTAAGCTTCGGCTGAAAGTGACCCATTCCGCTTAAGAGGAAATGCCCCTGTGAGCTGTAGGCCGAACTGCTTTAAGCAGTAGGCTGTACCGGGTAGTTTCGTTATGAACTAACAAGAGGGGCTGTTTTGTCCATGTACGAATGTACATAGGAACTGCCCAAGCAGAGTGGAACCGCGTATCTACGTCTCTGCAGCTAACGCTGCAGGGCTTTTTTCAATTTTATACTATAAAAGGATGTGTTCAAAAAGGGACGAAGTGAAGAAGAGATGTAGCCGGAGAGTTTACGTGCATCCTTTGAAATTGTGTTGTA